>NZ_JBEOPO010000018.1:0-96681 GCF_040310145.1 Shewanella sp. S1-49-MNA-CIBAN-0167
TCGCGCCGATGGTAGTTTGGGGTCTCCCCATGCGAGAGTAGGTCATTTCCAGGCGCCTAATTTACTCGAAAGAGTAGTGAAACAGCCCGCTATTATATAGCGGGCTTTTTTACGTCTGCAATTTAACAGCTTCGCTGCAATTTATGGTGTAGAGTTTGTTACTAGCCAAAACAGGACAGCAGTTTGTCGAATATGCCCATGCGTGAGTAAATCCTTTCTATATATCAGATATGCTATATATGCGTAAATAAAATTACACTTACCAGTCAAACAGGGTAGAGTGTGTAGATCGATTTAAAGCTACTAATAAATAATAAGTTTTTATATTGTATGTGCTATTAGGAGACATAACTGTCTTTACTTATTGATAAGATTACCGCTAGCATATCTTCATATATTTCATTGGGTGGGTTTATTTTGCCTCGTTTGCCGAATCTTTCTCTGACTATACTGGTTCCTGTGTGTATTTTTATCCTTTACCTTGGTTTGGTATGTGGACAGTATTTCTATGAGCATGCGGAGCTAAAAGATCAGCTTGCATCAACACAATCAGAGCAAATTCAGAAAGATTTATTTAGAATGCGTCACGTGGTTGAATCATCTTTATTGATGCAAGATTTTGAACGGTTAGAGCAGGAGGTTGCTTTAGTTTCAACAGATCAAAATATGATGGTGTATGTGATACTTGATTCTGCTAGTGAAATTCAATTCGCTAATCATATTATTTGGCGTGAGAGTAATGCTACTAACGTATTGGAAGGCTATTCTGCTGATTTGCACGGAAGTGTTATCGCCAACAATAAACCTTACTTTAAGGTCAATTTCGATCGATTATCCATACAGGCTTATTATCCTTTAAACGCTAGTTCTCGATATAGTTATTCAAATTCAGTAGATCTAATTTATCTAGAATATGACATTGCCAATACCTTATCAGAATCGGTTGATCGCCTCTTAAAGCGCTTTATTGAGATCTGGGGGATTGGTGCTTTATTTTTGTCACTATTTTGCTTCATGTTGCATTACTTACTGATACGACCGTTAATTCAGTTAAGCCAAGCAGCTAAAAACCTTGATTCTCCGGATTTCAACACTGATATTATGTGTGCATCAACCGAACTGGTTAACTTACGTGATTATCTAAATCAGGTTAATGGTCGATTATCTCGAAGCAAGAAACGGCTTAATGATGCTGAGCAACGTTGGCTTTTTGCGGTTGAGGGCGCGCGAAATGGCATTTGGGATTGGTGTATTTCTACTGGAGATGTGTTTGTTTCTGATCGCTGGAAAGACATCTTAGGCTACCAACCTTACGAGCTTGATAATGACTATTCTGTTTGGGAATCTCGTTTACATCTTAGTGATAAGCTACAGGTATTAAATACTTTACAGAACTACATCAGTAACCAACATGAATATTATGAAAGCGTTCACCGGTTGCGTCATAAAGATGGCCGCTATATTTGGATTCTTGATCGTGGAAAAATAGTTGAGTGGGATGAGTTAGGTCGGCCATCGCGGATTATCGGCACCATTACAGATGTTTCTGGTGATGTTAAAAGCCAACGTGTTGCTAATGATAAGCAAGGTCATAATGGCCTTACCGATTTAATTAATCGTGATGTACTAGCCGATCAACTCTATGATTCACAGGTTTTAAGCCGCAAGACCGGTCAATTCTCTGCGCTATTGATGATTAATTTAGATAACTTTAAATTAATTAATGATGCTTTGGGTCGCCAACTTGGTGACAGATTGTTAATGCAAATAGCAGCGCGCTTATCAGCTACGTTTTCTAGTACTGGTTTAGTTGCACGCCTCGGGGCTGATGAATTCGTTATTCTGGCCAAAAACTTTGGTAATGAAATCGATCAAGCAAACAAGCGTGCACTAGCATTAGCAAGTGAAGTCAGGCAGCTAATTGGTCGTAGTTATACCATTTCAGAGCAAAACTTGTCTATTTCGGCCAGAATTGGTTTAGTGATTTTTGATGGTATTGAGTCATTAGAACCTCAAGTGCTATTGGCTCGTGCTGATAGCGCTTTAGAGCAAGCAAAAGACAGCCGCTCTAATGGTTGCGCCATTTATCGACCTGAGTTTGAGCAGAATCAAGTACAACCTTTTAAATTACAAAATGAACTAAAAGTTGCTATTCACAACCAACAGATGTCATTGGTGTATCAACCTGTTGTCGATCGGGCTGGACAACTTAATAGCGTTGAAGCCTTGATGCGTTGGTATCACCCTCAGTATGGCTATATTAGTCCACGTAAATTTATTGCTGCAGCTGAATTATCCGATTGTATTTTCGAGCTAGAGTTATGGGCATTAGATAAGGTTTGTGAGTTGATACAATTACTTCAACAAACCAATGCAACCATTCCATTAATGTCATTAAATATTTCTTCGCGCCACTTTCATCAAGATCATTTCGTAAATGTCATTATTAGCAGGATTAATGCTGCGCAAATATCACCGAAATTACTTCAATTTGAACTAACGGAAGACATATTTGTGGTCAATGCTAAGGTGGCAAAAAACAAAATTTCCGAGCTACAACGATACGGTATCAATATTGCGATGGACAATTTTGGCGGTGGTTCTTGTGCCGTTCATCAACTGCAAGGTATTGGCTTTTCACAAGTGAAGTTAGCTGCTATTTATCTTGAAGATATAGAATATAACCCCGAAAGCTTTAATATTGTTAGTGCTGTAGTTGAGTTTGCGACCAAATTGAACTTCCCTGTTGTCGCTAAACAGGTTGAAAATAAGCAACAACTCAACTTACTGACACAGGCGAAGTGTACTTGGTTTCAAGGTTATATCATTAGTCGGCCACTAGATCATGACGATATTATTCAGTTAATTAACACTAAGCTATCGTTGAGTGTTGTGCCATAAAATCGATAGTATGAGAAAGTGCAATATTACGCATGCTATCGCTCTCGATAAACACTTCGTGATATGCGCCTTCAATCACCACCTTATGACAATGAGTGCTTAATGTTTGATTTTGCGCCTTATTACAGACAATAGTGTCTTTTTCTGCTTGTAAGATGAGTATTGGGGTTTGGCTATGTTTAGCATAGTTGATACATCTGTGTGCTGCGCTCATTGCTTCAAGCAACCAATGATTGGTCGGTGAGCCTAACTGTACCTCGGTGGTATCCTCGAATACGTTGCGATAGTGCTGGTAGCGAAATGGGCTATGAGTGAGCTTGTTACGCTTAAAACTATCTGGTTGGTAATGCGTTCCACCTAGCACAAAGGTACTGTGTACTTTGCCTGCTTCAATGCGATTATTATCGAGCTTTTGAGCTAACCAACGGACAACCGATTGAGCAAAAGGTAGACGTATAGCAAACATAGGTGCTGAAAATACTGCTGCAGCAAACGTTTGCGGGTATTTATTTAGATAGTCACTCGCGATAGTACAACCCATTGAGTGAGCTATGATAAATAACTCTTCATGCAGCTGTGGGCGCACGACCTGATCAATAAATTGAGCAAAGTCATCCGTATAATCGGTAAATTTCTCAACATAACCCTGATGTGGATTATGGGTGAGTCTGTCTGACAGCCCTTGGCCTCGATGATCTAAAGCGTAAACGCTGAATCCTTGTTGATATAAGTCGTATATCAATTCTTGATACTTCACATAGGATTCGACCCTGCCATTACTGATCACTATTGCGCGTTGATTATTAGGATGTTGGATCATCGCATAAGCAATTTTTATTCCGTTATGGGTGCAGAAACTCGATTGGTGCACTTGTTGCCAAAAGTGTCGCTGATCACTGGTATTGAGCTTTAATTCGGATGAAAATTTCATGTAATGCATTGTTATAAGCCAGCTTGTTATAATCTTAAATAGTGTTTAATTTCGACGCGTTCATCTATATTGTTACACGCTGCTCGCTTCTTTTACCATTGCTTGTTGACGAGCAATAAACTCATCAACCATTTGCTCTAGTACTGACATCGGGATAGAGCCATTCTCTAAAACGGCATCATGAAACTGTCTAATATCAAAATCTTTTCCTAATGATTTTTCTGCTTTAGCGCGTAAGCGTTTTATGGTTAATTCACCAATTTTGTATGACAGTGCTTGGCCTGGCCAAGAAATATAACGATCTATTTCTGTGGTGACGTTGTGCATTGAAAGGGCTGTATTGCTGGCCATAAAATCTATCGCTTGTTGGCGGCTCCAACCTTTAGCATGCATGCCAGTGTCGACGACTAAACGGGCCGCACGCCACATTTCATAGGTTAAGCGGCCAAAGTTACTGTAGGGGTCTTGATAAAACCCAGCTTCTACGCCTAAATATTCTGAATATAAGCCCCAGCCTTCACCAAACGCAGAGATATAACTGTACCGCCGAAAGTTGGGTAAATTAGTCAGTTCTTTATTCAATGATATCTGTAAATGATGCCCTGGAACCGCTTCATGTAAGGTTAATGCTTCAAGCTCGTAAAGCGGTCGCTTATCTAAGGCGTAGGTGTTCACCCAATAATAGCCGGGCTCGTCGTCACGGTTTGAACCTGAGTAGCGTCCCGTTGTGTATTTTGGCGCTATTTCTGCAGGTACAGGTTCAATGCCATAAGGCGTCCGTGGTAATTTGCCAAAATATTTAGGTAATATAGCATCGGCTTTTTTGGCAATAAACGCCGCTTCTTTAAGTAATTCATTAGCTGTTTTAGGATAAAATTGTGGATCGGTGCGCAAAAAGGTTAAAAAGTCAGCAAAACTGCCTTTAAAGCCAACGTCTTTAATAACCTGTTCCATTTCTGCTCTTATACGAGCGACTTCTTGTAATCCAAGCTGATGGACTTCTTCAGCGGTCATTGGCAGTGTGGTGTAATACTCAACTCTGTTTTGATAAAAAGCCGAGCCATCAGGCAAGGCGGAAGCGGCAATGTTTATTCGTGCATTAGGAATGTATTCTTGAGTCATAAAATCATAAAACTGCTGATACAGCGGTAGTACGATTTGCGCTACAGTGGCTCGACCTTGTTGGGTCAGCGATTCTTTTTCTGACGCGCTAAAATGATCAGGGTAATGGGTAAACGGCGTAAAGTAACCGCTGGTTTCAACCGGAACAATAAAAGCGCTAATGCTGTCTTCAAAACCCTTTAAGGTGACTTTTGCTGGGGTGATACCAGCGGCTAAGCCTTGTTTGAGCCAATATATTTGCTGGGTAAAATGGCGTGGTAATTGTTTAAGTTTAGCTAAATAGTGCTGATAATCTTCAACGCTACTGAAGCGAGCTTTAGCAATCGATGCGATATATGCATGGAAACCACTTTCAGCCGTTATAGGTAAATAGTGGTCATGAAAACGATACAGGTCGACTTCATTTTGCAGCTGATCCTGCAAAATTTTAGCATTGATGACATCGGATTTTGATAACGGCTTTCGGTCAAGCTGTTTAAGTTTTTTGAGATTTTCGAGGGTCTGTTGGTATTTTTTCGCTAATGTTTGAGCAGATAAATCGTCAAGCATTCCTGCGGCAGAAGCGTCACCTAAACTGGCTGCTAACATCGGTGAATAAGCTAAATTAACTGCCCAACTCTGGTCTATAATCGCTTGTAAATTGGGATCTATCTGCGTTTGTTGGCGAGTGACGCGGCTATCAATCTGAGTCGTGGTAACACTATTACAAGCCGATAAAGTTAATATTATCAGTGCCGGTAGGATCAGCAAGCGCATTAATAGTCCTTTATTATTTAACCTTTTTGTCAGTATTAGAGTATGCCCGATTTAAGCATAAAAAACACATCACAAATTAGCATGAGTTTTTGGTGTGATAGATTCCAGAAAAAACATTGCTCATCAGAATTAGTCTCAATACATGTTAAACTGAAAACGATTCTCTGACCGACAAAATTAAACTAATGGCAGGGTAAGTTTATAGGGGTTAATTATGATAGATAAAACCATTCCGCTAGTTGATTTACATCGACACTTAGACGGTAATGTTAACGTAAAGACTATTTGGGAATTAGGCCATCAACATGGTATTCAATTACCCGCTAATTCACTAGAAGAGCTTGCGCCATTTGTGCAAATCCAAGGTAAAGAAAGCAACCTAATGGATTTTTTGAAGAAACTAGATTGGATGGTTGCTGTATTAGCCGATCTTGACGCGGTGAAACGTGTTGCCTATGAGAATGTTGTCGATGCAGCATCGCAAGGGTTAGATTACGCTGAATTGCGCTTTAGTCCTTATTACATGGCGATGAATCATAATTTAGCCATTGAAGGCGTTGTTGAAGCCGTTATCGATGGTGTGCGTGCCGGTGTCAAAGAGCATGATATTAACATTAACCTAATTGGTATTATGTCGCGTTCTTTTGGACAAGAGAAATGCCGTTTAGAGCTTGAAGGCATACTCGCTCACCGTGACAGTATTGTCGCGATGGACTTAGCTGGAGATGAACTCGGTTTCCCTGGCGATTTGTTTACAGAACACTTTAAGCGTGTTCGAGATGCGGGATTACAGATCACCGCTCATGCTGGTGAAGCGGCAGGGGCTGAAAGTATTTGGCAAGCTCTTAATGTATTAGGCGCGACACGTATTGGTCATGGCGTGAATGCGATTCAGGATCCTAAATTGATGGAATATCTTGCCAAACACAGGATCGGGATAGAATCGTGCCCAACCAGCAACTTACATACCTCTACTGTTAAAGATTATGCTGTTCATCCACTGCATAAGTTTATGGATGCGGGGGTATTGATTGGACTCAATACTGACGACCCAGGGGTGAGTGCGATTGATATTGCTCACGAGTACCGTGTGGTTAAATCTGAAATGGGTCTAAGTGATGGCCAGCTGGCGACATTGCAACGTAATGGTGTTGAAATGGCCTTTATATCTGATAGTGACCGCAAAGCGTTATATGCCAAAAAAGCGTAGTAGCGTCAACGACGATATAAAAGCAGTCTAATAAGATTAGTTTACAAAAACAGCCAGCAAATGCTGGCTGTTTTTATATTATATTGCTTATAAACAGTTGCTTAGATTACTCTTGAAAACTGTTGTTGACGGGCTTTTTGGCGATAATACACATCAAAGCACATGCAAATATTACGAATAAGTAGTCGACCGGTCGGGCTTATTGTTAACTTGCGATCTGTGATATCGACCAGTTTATCATTGATAAAGGTTTGTAATAATTTCAGATCTTCCACAAAATATTCTTCGAAGTTAATCGCAAACTTACGGTCAATTTTGTCCATGTCTAAATCAAAATGACAGATAATTTGTTTAATCACCGCACGGCGAATTTCGTCATCGTGATTTAAGCTACAACCTTTCCATAATGCATGACCATTGGCATCAATCGATTCGTAATATGGACGAATATCTTTTTGATTTTGGGCATAGCAGTCGCCAATTTGGCTGATAGATGACACCCCTAATCCAAGTAAGTCACATTCTTCTTGGGTGGTATAACCTTGGAAATTACGATGTAATTTACCGGTGTTTTGTAATTTTGATAGCTCATCATTGGGTTTGGCAAAGTGGTCCATACCAATAAATTGATAACCGGCACCCGTTAATGATTCTATTGTTTGACGTAGCATATCTAATTTTTGTTGTGGAGCCGGCATATCATGTTCTTTAATTTTACGCTGTGCAGCAAAACGCGATGGTAAATGTGCATAGTTAAAGACAGATAAGCGATCGGGTGAAAGCTCAATAATTCGGGCTATAGTTTTAGCAAACGTTTCTGGTGTTTGCAGCGGTAAGCCGTAAATTAAATCGACGTTAGTAGATACAAAGCCTAGTGCTTTTGCCCTAGCCATTAAGTCGAAAATAAATTGTTCGTCTTGCTCGCGGTTAACGGCAATTTGTACTTCTTTATTAAAGTCCTGCACACCAATAGACACTCGGTTAAACCCAGCTTCTTTTAAGGTATCCAACATACTTAACTCGATTTCTCGAGGGTCGACTTCAATAGAGTATTCACCAACGTCTGCAAAATTAAAGTGTTGTTTAATTAGCTTGCTCAGTTTAAGGATTTGTTCTGGGCTTAAAAACGTAGGTGTACCACCACCCCAATGCATTTGGGTTACCGTGTAATTTTTGAATAGTGGGGCACGTTTAATAATTTCAGTGGCCAGATACTCAATGTATTGGTCGGCTTTGTGTGAGTGACGAGTAATAATTTTATTACAACCACAGTAGTAACAAAGCTTGGCACAAAATGGAATATGTACATAAAGCGACAGTTTGTCTGATTTACTATTTTTAATTGATGTCAGTAAATTTTGCTCAGTAAAGGCATCGTCAAATTCTAGTGCGGTCGGGTAAGAAGTATAACGGGGACCGCTGTAATTGTATTTTTCGATCATCGACTGATCCCAACTAATCTGAGTGGGCTGCTTCAAGGCGTGTCCTCCAATGGGTAAATTAGCAACATACGAAGTATGCAATGTTCGTAATCAAATAACCTTGATCTAGGTTGTAAAAATGAATGTTGCTTATGGCGACGAGTGAAGTTTAGCGATAGCTGATATGGGATAATGACCAGACTGTGCAACAGATCACGGTTTGTATTTCAGACAAAGTAGATTTTTTAGGCAAGATTAATATGTTGAGTCCCTAAATTACGTGCCTTACCATCGTATCTCACTTCAGTAAATTGCACGTTACCACTGCGGTGTTTTAATACAATGCTGGTTGAACGAGTGCCGTATGCTTCATGTTGGATAAAAATAGAGGACAGTCGACGCTCCCATTCAAGGCTAATGCCCGTTTGAGGTAAATCTTGATCCCTTGGTTGCGAGGTATCGCGCATGATCGCCAGTAATTGGTCTATGCAAGGTGATTGCATCTGGTTGATATAGTTTTGAAGCTGCTGTTGACCTTTAGCCATCTTAGGCCATATATCATCTAATGCCCCGTTGCTCACGGCGTGAAAACCTGAAGTAAGCCGAGTCGTGGTTAACATCTTACTGTTAAAGCAAAAGAGTTGTTGGTGTTGTTCGAAAACTAAATTAAACGGATTGTAATTGTCTGCATGTTCAATGAGCCATTGGCTATTGATATGATGTTTTGTGAGTGCATCAACGACTAATTCACCGCGACTGCGAACGCCATCTTGTTGTTCGATTGAACGAATATTAGTTAACCCAGCAAATTGACCTTGTTCATTGACCCCAATCCATGTTCCGCCGGCTTGTTTATCTTGTCCTGCGATAATAGCTGGCATGGTTGCCCAACGATAGGCGGGTTCGGTTGCTCGGTGATGAAATTCATCGCGATTGGCACAGACGATTAAGGGATAATCTGGATGCGCCTCAACGGCAATAAATAAAATACACATAGCTGCCCCTTTAAATATGTCGACACCATCATCATAACCTAGTTCATAGATCCTGATTAATGATGATGTTTATGTGTCGAAGCTGAGTCGTGATGATGTGAGCCCTGGGTGTCTGAGTGATGGTCTTGATCATGGGTATGTGGTGCTGATTTTAAGTTAATCATCAAACGGCTTAAAAAATCTCGAGGTCCAAGTCGAAGTAAGCTGGCGCCAAACAATAAAACGATCGCCACTAAGCCAATAATATTAGCTGAATCAGGCAGTTGTAATGTTAATGACGAGCTCAGGGGTAATTGATCTGCCACCATTAGCCCTACAAGTAAAATACCGCCTAACATGAGTCCTTGTTTCCAATTCATTAACTTCAATTGGCTAATACTGAGTACGGGTGCGGCCAATAAGGTAAAGGCCACTGCAATTTGGCTCCAACCACTGTAAGCCAAAGCAAGGGCTAAAATCACCGTGCCTAAATTACAAAAACGCATCGGTAAAAAGACTAAGAGTAAAATAAACACTTGCAATGCAGGGTTTTGTAACGGAACCGATGGATGACCGATGAGGTTTGCCAATACTAAGCTGAGGATAATCCATGGTGCACTGCGGTCGACTAATTGGCTAAAACCAAAATGCCATGGTGACTCAGATAAGGTTGGATGCGGGTCCGTCAGATCCACTTGCGTCAGGGTCATTAGTGCCCCAATGGTCAATAACCCCAGCGCTTGGTAAAGCGCAAACCAAGGGCCTAACAGTAATAAGGTAATTAATAATGCTTCTGGTCCAGCTAAACGCTGTAACCAACGCAGCCCTAAGGAGGAATGAGATGGTCGTAATCCTGATGCGAACCGAGCTGTAGCAATAAAGTAACTGCCTAATAAAATAGGTGAAATTGTCAGTAACCAACTAACGAATTGTTCTGAACCATGATTTTGATGAGCATGTTCGTGGCCGCCGGTGTCCATGAGGAGTAATAAAGCCAATAGTCCTAGACCAAGTAAGCTGCCGATACCTGCCTGATACTGATATTGGCCCTGTTTATCTTCATCTTGGTGGCCGTGAGGCTGATGTAACACCACATGTAAAATTGAACCCGTAACAAAGGCTTGCAAGTAAACGGTGTTTTCAAGGCTTAATTGAGTCAATAAATGCTCGCCAGCAAAGTAACCGACACTGGTTAATATCATCATGGCAACTAAAACCACACTAGCCCACCGAGTGCCAACTTGAGGCTTGAGTAACCACCAAATAGCGACACCAACAGGTAAGCGATGCATGATCACGCCTAAAGCAAGGAGTGCCGAATTACCTTCTTGTTGTGCCAAGACCATGGCTCCACCGTCAGTCATGGTATGCAGCAGCAGTCCGCCAATACCTAATGTGAGGGTGATGTTGTGAGTGATCTCTGAATATCGATGAAACAGCTTTTCACTGGCCGTAGGGCCCCAAACGCCAAGCATGACAAACAATAGCGTGATAAACCCACCATGCTCCAATAGTTCCGGCAAAATATGAATGAGGACTAGTCCGCCAAGGGAGACGAAAATAAATCCATCTAAGCCCTTTTGAAGTCCACTACCTGACGAGAAGAAGCGGTAAAAAAGAGGCCCAAACAGTAATGCAATACAGCTAGCGATTAGATAGAGCATGTTATCCAGAAATCAATCGAAAAAAACAACGCAGTATAACATTCTAAACCAGTATTGTAGTGTGTGAATATTTCAAGCTGAAAAAATTACACTTGGTTAGTTGTGAATATAGATCGAGTCATTGAAGATAAAGTAGAAAAAAGTTCATAAGATCATTGCGTTGGTAACTGTTGGCTGGTTATTTATCATGTGAAATTGTTTACAATTATTAGCGGCTATAGCCCTAAAGTCATCAATAAATTGGCTATCTGCATCGCTTATGTTACTGCGTTGAGTATACAATGTAGCCCATATTTCGTTAATTAAAAGATTGTCGTCCATGGATGTTTTTTCTGCAGCCGTCATGCTGTTCTTGATTATAGACCCGCTGGGTAATTTACCTGTATTTGCTTCCATATTGCGCCATCTTGATCCCAAAAAGCGCCGTAAAGTATTAATCCGTGAACTGTTGTTTGCGCTGGTCATTATGTTGTCATTTTTGTATACCGGTGAAGCCATCCTTAATTTTCTGGACTTACGTACTGAGTCCGTCAGTATTGCCGGTGGTATTATCCTGTTCTTAATCGCGATCAAAATGATCTTCCCCTCGCCGGGTGGCGTTGCCGGAATGGCAGCAGGTGAAGAGCCTTTTATTGTCCCGATGGCGATCCCGTTGATAGCGGGTCCGTCTATTTTAGCGGCATTGATATTACTGGCGCACACTGACAACAGCCGTATGACGGATTGGACGATTGCGTTAGTTTCTGCCTGGGGCATGAGTGCGTTTATCTTAATGTTTTATAAGTTGTTTACTCGCATACTTGGTGAGAAAGGTTTAATAGCGGTAGAGCGGTTAATGGGAATGGTATTGGTGATGATATCAGTACAAATGTTACTTGATGGGATATCAAAATACATTACCCACAGTGGCTTAAGCTAATCCTTACCGAGAGATATAACACTGAGTTAACTCTAGGGATACTAAACGATTATCAAGCAGCCGTTTTCTCTCGCTCACTGCGTTGATGTCTCTTGTAATAGACTGACTATTGATAGGTCACCTCAACTCTGGATAATAAGCTGTGTATAAAACAGCCCTTTGTGCCGTGATCGAACGAGTATCGAGTTACAATAGGTCCCTATTGACGCGTCAATACGCCTCGTTAGCAAAAAAATGGCAAGTGTGCTCTGAAATGGATAAAAAGTAAGCCGCTTTTATCAATTTGCCACAGCACTTATTCCCAGTGAAGGTAAAAAGCCGACTCGACAGAGTCGGCTTTTTGTTTGCTGAAGCTAGCTTAATAGCCTTTTTTATTAATTTTTAATCGAACGGATACATTTACATTAAAGAATGTCTAACTTAATTGTAACCCAGCAGTTGCAGCTGTTAATGTTATGTCATTATTGTTTGGGGTGAATTATGAAATACATTATCGTCACGTTGGGACTGGTTTTTATGACCTTGCAAGGGTGTCAAAATCAGTCGGCAGCATCGGCAGACGAACAAGCGGCCACTGTTTTGGTAGTCAAACCGTTAGTTAAAGATTGTGGCCCTAGCGGGATGCCACCTTTACGTGATCGCACTAAATTAACTGAAAATTTGCGGGCCCAAGGGCTAATCACCGCCGATATGGATCAAGCACAAATAGATAAAATTGTTGCTGATTACATCACTAAACGCCAAAAAGCATTTGAAAAATGCCATAAACCAACACCCAATACAGGTAAGTCGTAATGAGTAAGTTGACTAAATATCAAGGGTTAGCCATTTCAACGTTATTGCTTGCATGCACTAGCATGGCAGTACTTGCGGCTCCGCAAACGGGTACACCTGCTGATGGCGGGTTAATTAATGAACAACAAGTGCTGTATTGGTTGATTAAACGTGGTGAAGTGAGCGCCGACGCCAGTGAGGCCGTTAAACAAGCCGCTGTTGATGCCTTTGTGAGTCGAGGTCGTCATACAAGGTTTAAACCTGCCACTATTGAAGTCAAAGCTGAGCAACTGCGCATTAAACGCTCAGCGCAAAAAAACACTAATAGTGCTCAATATGCCGCGGCCAATAACAAAGTCTTAGCCGATCAAGATATCACCAAAACAGTAAAGGTTTTAGCTGTATTGGTGGACTTTCCAGACTTACCACACGATGCTAACCAACTTGAGGCTGGTGATACCGACATGTATTACAGCAGCTTTCCAGCATCCCATTATCAGCAACTATTATTTTCAGAAAGCGGTTTTGTAGGCCCAAGTAATCAAACTCTGCAATCGGCTTATCAGTATTTTCAGGCCGTGTCGGGTAATAGCTTTTATTTTACCGGCCAAGTGCAAGACTGGGTAACCGCAGACAACAATGCCGCTTATTACGGTGGTAATGATGTTGATGAAAATGACAAGGCAGTACCTGAGCTCGTCAAAGAAGCGGTGACCAAAGCCGTGCAAAACATGACTGACCTTGAATTAGCCCAATACGATATTGAAGACCCTTTTGATATAGATGGCGACGGTAATTATGATGAAGCAGATGGTATTATTGATCACGTGATGCTATTTCATTCTAGCATTGGTGAAGAAGCGGGTGGCGGAGTGTTAGGTACTGATGCCATTTGGTCGCACCGTTTTTATGTCGATTCGAATACCAATGGTTATATCATTCCTGGCCGTGGCGGTCTTAAGGTGTTTGGTTATACCGTGCAGCCTATCGATTCTGCTGCAGGAGTATGTACTCACGAGTTTGGTCATGATTTAGGCTTGCCGGATGAGTATGACACCACTAATAGCGGCGACGGTTCACCCGTAGGTTCTTGGTCGTTGATGTCTGGCGGTAGCTGGACGGGTAGCATTGCGGGTGCTCAACCCAGTGGTTTGAGTCCGTATGCAAAATCCTTCTTACAGCAAAAATACAAGGGTAAATGGGTTAATGAACAATATATATCACTGGCCGATTTAACCAGCAGCGGTACCGCTGTGAAGCTTAATCATGCTGTTAATACTGATGCGGTAAACCAGCTATCAATCGCGCTCCCTGCGGAGGACATTACGTTTAAAGCGCCATTAACCGGTCAATATCAATATTATTCAGGTCAAGGCAACCTGATCAATAATGCCATGTCATTTGATGTGACATTACCATTAGCGACGCCGTTATCCTTATCTTTTCAAGCCCATTGGGATATTGAAGATGATTATGATTATGTGCAGGTATTGGTTGATAGCGTTGCCATAGAAGGTAACCACACGAACAATACAAATTCAGTTTATCCTACGGTAAAACATTCGATTAGCGGTAAGTCGAGCGACATCAGTACCGCGTATGGAAGCGATTCTTGGGTGGACCTAAATTTTGATTTGAGCGCATATGCCGGTCGTGATGTGCAAATCAGTGTGGTGTACAAAACCGATGAAGCCGTTGGCGATTATGGTATGGCGATTGATGATATTCAATTAACCAACCAAGACACGGCATTTTATCGCGATGGAGCCGAAACTAACGCCGTGGCAACCTTATCTGGTTTTAGCCGCATTGAAGATAACCTTCCTGGTAAAGCAAGACGTTACATTGTGCAATTACGCAGCCACCAAGGTGTAGACGCTGGGCTGGTTTATGACAACTATGAAGCGGGTATATTGTTGTGGTTAGAAAACTTTAATCAAACCGATAACAATGTGTCATCGCATCCCGGAAAAGGGCTAATTGGTGTGGTAGATGCAGACCAAAACCTGATTGGCAGTCAGCCTACCGATGTGCAAATTCGCGATGCAACATTTAGCTTATTTGCCCAAAGTAGTTATAGCGGTGACAACCACTTAGCGGCAGAATCACTATTTGATGACAATCGTGACTACAGTGCGCCGTTAAAACCTCAGTCAGGTATTATTTTGCCTGAGTTAGGCTTTACCATACAAATCACCGAGCAAGCCAACGACAGCAGTACAGCAACCATTGAGTTTGCCTTGTCTGATAGCAGCGTATTGCCACCCGTTACGCTTACGGCCGACATTAATGCGCAAGCCATTGGTGCTGATGTGAGCTTTAATGCGGTGGTCAGTGGCGGCAGTGATTACACTTACCTATGGTCGTTTGGGATAAATAGTGCCACCAGTACCGATACTGCGCCAAGTTACACATACTCTGTATCGGGCGACTATATTGTCAGTGTTATTGTCAAAGATGGTGCGGGTAATACTGTGACGGCAACAGAAACAGTACGCGTGGTTATTCAGCCTATAGCGGCATTTTCTTTATCTCAAACTGAATTTACTGTGATGTTGACTAACACGTCTAGCCAAGGTTTTGGTCATTTGACTTATCTATGGGATTTTGGCGATAACAGTACTAGTACGGCGCAAAACCCAAGCCATACTTATACAGCAGCAGGTACTTATACCATTACGTTAGTGGCCACAGACTCTGTTGGTAATGTTGTTACGGTCAACCAAGCCGTAAACGTATTAGCGTCAATAGAGACTGTTGCTACGCCAGTTACAACAGACAGTGATAGCGGTGGTGGTAGTTTGGGTTGGTTAAGTGTGTTGATGCTGAGCTTGTTAGGATACTGGCGTAAGCGGGTTTAATCCTAACAATACAAAAACGCCCATAAGGGCGTTTTTTGTTTTAAATTAATAACATTAGATTATGAGATAGGGTTAACGAGCACACTAAGCGCTTTGATTAATATAATCGACCGCCGCAGGCAGAAATATTTCGCTAACAATAAGTTGTGAGTCATGTAAATTAAAGTAGCGTCTACGGCCCCATAAGCTGCTGTTAACGTGTTGATTTAAGCTGGTGGCTAAGGCTGCTAAACGGCCACAGGTTTTAAACTGGGCGACTTCAATATTGCCTGGCGTAATGTCTGGGCTAGTAAACAATAATTCACCCAAAGACCGAGTGCCAAGGCGAGTAAAATCATTGTATTGATTGTCATTGCGCTGAGTGCTTAAAATGGTTTGTGGGATCAGTGTTCGGGCAAATACCCATGGGATACCGTCAAGACACAATAATACCTCACGGACCCAAACAGGGTCAGTCTGAGCCGGGAACTCATCTGCTAGAGGCTCAAGTAAATGCTCGCCTAACACTTTTACTTCAAAATGATTACAGTGTGTCTTAAGGCGCAGGGTCAAACTCCCCGTTGCTAATAACCATTCTTTAAGCTGGCTATCGGGCAATGAATCGATTTTTTGTGGCGAAAACCAATGAATTGATTCACCATAAGGAAAGCTAATACTGGTCACATTCATCTAAAACTCGTTACAATATATCTCAACGGCATTAGTCTATCATGTCAAAGATGAGCAAACACTCTAAGGGAGTGGCCAATATGGCTTATTTAATTAACGTTCCACATTGACGGAGTTTGTTTCACTATGAAAAAATTGGTTTCAACGTTAGTTATGCTGTGTTGTTTTGCATTTAATGTCCATGCAGCAGATGAGCAAGCCCTCGAAGATTATGCTTATTACGGCTTTGAGCCGGACATTGTGACTAACTATATTTCGAATCGAAAAAAGTTAGGTTTTGTTAAAATCAGTGTTGAATTGATGGTAAAAGATCCAAACGATTTAATGAGCTTAGAGCATCACGATCCTTTGCTACGTTCGGCCATTGTTGAAATTTTAGGTAATCAGTCCGAAGAAAAGGTTAAATCCTTATCTGGAAGAGAAGACATTCGCCGTGAATGCTATGAGACGGTCAATAGCCTAATGGAGCAAGAAGTCGGTCGCTCTATTGTGGTTAATTTATTATTCACTAAGTATTTATACGATTAATGACCCGTTCAACGACACCGCCAGTGCGAGCCAAACATGATACCGCTAAGCGTCCGCCAAGCCGGTCGACTGCCAACATTAACCGCGCCTCGGTAAAGTTGAGCAAGCCTGTCTTATCAAAAGCATTGCATCCGCGTAATGCCCATCAACAGGGTTACGACTTTGCCGCATTAATAAGCGCTATGCCAGCGCTAGCCTCTTTTGTACGTCCAAACCCTTATGGTAATGATTCTATCGATTTTGCCGACCCTAAAGCGGTAAAAAGCCTCAATGCGGCATTGCTGCTGAGCGAGTATCACATTAATGGCTGGGATATTCCTGACGGATATTTGTGCCCACCGGTGCCTGGTCGAGTGGACTATTTACATTACATTGCTGATTTATTAGCGGTCAAAGGCAAGGTGGTTAAAGGGGCGCGTATTCGCGGATTGGATATCGGCACCGGTGCAAATGGTATCTATCCGTTACTTGGGATCCAAACCTATGGTTGGCAATTTGTGGCGTCGGATATTGATCCTGTCTCTATCGCTAATGTCGCCAAGATTGCACAACAAAATTCAAAGATTGCCACGCATTTGCAGTTAAGATTACAGCATCAACCCGAGCATATCTTTAACGGTCTGATTGCTACCGATGAACAGTTTGATGTCACTTTGTGTAACCCGCCGTTTCATCGTTCACTCGCTGAAGCATCTGAGGGATCATTACGTAAAGTTAATAATTTAGCCAAAAATAAGCAACAAAACCAGGGGCAAAAATCGCGTAAGTTAGCGGCAAGCCAAGCTAAGCCTACGCTTAATTTTGGTGGTCAAAAAGCAGAGCTATGGTGTGAGGGCGGTGAGCAACAATTTTTAGCTAATATGATCAAACAAAGCCGAGATTATGCTAACCAAGTGCTATGGTTTACCTCATTAGTCTCAAAGTCAGAAAACCTCAAACCGTGTTATCAATTACTCAAACAAGTGAACGCCGTTGAGGTGAAAACCATCGAGATGACACAAGGTAATAAAGCGACCCGCATATTAGCGTGGAGCTTTTTAAGCCCTGCATTACGTCAACAATGGGTCGCATTGCGTCCTTAATCCTTCGCTGCATCAAATGTTATCGTTTCACTGCCGTGATACACCAAAAAGTGCCGCCCTTTGGCGCGAGCAATTAGGGTAATACCCATTTGCTGGGCTAAGTCTAAGCCCATTTGGGTCACGCCACTGCGCGACAGTAGTACCGGTATGCCCATCTTGGCAACTTTAATGACCATTTCAGATGTCAGTCTACCTGTGGTGTAAAAAATTTTATCATGTCCCGATTGTTGATCTAACCACATATCTCCGGCGAGAGTATCGACGGCATTGTGGCGGCCAACATCTTCAACAAAGGCTAAAATTTTCTCGTCTTTGCATATTCCGCAGCCGTGGACGGCGCCGGCATTTTTGTAGGTTTCATTATAGGCATTAATGTTGCCGAGTAAGGCATAAATAGTCGATTGCTTTAATGCCGGTGTCGGCAATGATATCTTATCTAAACCTTCTAAAAACCCCCCATAAACCGTGCCTTGGCCACAACCGGATGTGACGGTTTTTTCGGCTAACTTCTGCTCAATATCCTCAGAGACCTCTTGGGTGATCACCGCAGCTGAGCTGACATCCCAATCAACAATAACCGATTCAAGTAAACTTAACTCACTAATAAACCCTTGGTTTTTTAAGTATCCAAGCGTTAGGGACTCTGGTTTTGCACCCAAAGTCATTAAGGTCACAATGGGACGCCAATTTAAGTACACCGTTAATGGGCGTTCACAGGCGACAAATTTATCGACGACTTGACCTAGCTCGTTTACGGCTTTGACTGCAATGGTCAGCGGTACCTGAGTCTTGGTTTTAACAAATTTTATCGCGTTGCGCTGCAAAGATGTGGCTGAAACAGATTGAATCATAAGCGAGTTAGCCTCTAAGTAGGTGTTTCATTAATGGGAGGAGTAGGCCGTGTTTGCCTGCTTCATCACCTAATAAGCATAGCAATTATTATTCCCTTAACTTAAAACAACTTACCTAAGCGTGATCTGGCGCAAATCTTGACAAATTCAATGTTATTGGCGTGTATTTATGTCCCACCCCAAATTGCATAGTGGACATATTGTCCTATTATTACTAATAATTTCGGGATCTAGTTCAAAGTTATTTTTACTTTCTAGTTGGCATCATTTTTGCTGCTACTTTAATAATAAAGAAATCAATCTAGTGTATTTCAATACACATATTCATGTCAGAGGTAAGCATTCCATGCAACACACCGACACGATTTGGCCAATGTATGTTTCACTCAAAAAAGTGCAAACCCAAGTAGGGCGTTGGACATCAGTCCGTTGGGAGCTTGACCAAATGATTCCTGCCACGCTAGAACAGCCTGACAATGGTGTTTTGGTTAAATTGGCATTACACAAAGATGAACGTGGTAGTTATCGCATCAATCTTGATATGGATAATTCAACACTTTTTATCGTATGCGACGAACTGATTGATGGCACATGGGTTCCTGCGATGATTTCAGCTGACCAATATGTCAGCGCTGGCTGTCTTGAATCAGATACTCCGGTGCTCAATATCCCAATGCCTGGTGCAATAGCTTGTTGGATAGAAGCATTTATCACTCGTCACGGCGAGGTCGAGATCAGTGCCCATAGACGTAAGCATGTTAACCGTCGTAAAAATGAAGGACCCAGCGCTAATCACTCAGGGAAAATGCAATGAATGATAAGGCTGAAGGATTAATTAACCGGTGGGAGCTTAGGCGTCAGCGGGTCGCTGAAGAGGCTGAACAAGAAGCGCTGCTGCAGCACACGCTAGATCATGCTGATGACACAGACACGCTACCAGCGGAAACGCTGCAAGACGTTAGCACAATAGACCATGAGCCCGATGAGGTGACAGAGTCTGAGCCGTTACCTGACCCGAGTACTATTGAAGTTGGCGGCAGTTTTGCGCGTTTTATGGCCAAAAGTGTTGACCCAACGACTAAAGCCGCAGCGCTGCGAGCGTTATGGAAACAACCGCAATACGGTCATATCGATGGGCTACTTGAATATGCGCTGGATTATACAAATCAACCGTTACTCTCTGCGGATGTCTCAGCCGAGTTGGCCAATAAAGTATTTCGTTATGTCATTGAAAAAGAACAGCCTGAGCCAGAATTAGATGCTGACTTAGCACAAACCGATTTAGCACAAACTGACTTAGCGGAAACAGCACTGGCTGAACAAACCGACTCGATAACTGAAGAGGAGCAAATTGTTTTAGCCGATGAAAATGCACCACAGATTGCAGCGTTATCGTCACAAGAACAACCGCTTTGTCACGATGATGACCTGATAAAGCAAGCTGCCGCCAGCGATGAGGCGAAAGCGTAATACCGACAGTCACTAAATAAATGTGACACAGATAAAAGCCGTTATTTAACGATTTAGCACGAGTTAGAGTTAATTAATGATAGTCAATTAATGACCAGCAATAAGCGTCAACAGTGAACTGAGCTACCACTGTTAATGAGGTATAAAAACCGAGAATTGGGAACGCAATGAGTATTAGAAAAAACCAGCCACAGCTGAAACAAGCACGACAACAGGTAATGGCGAATACGCAGATTTTGCAAAATTTAATTCCGCCTACTGTCAGCTATACCACCAAGGGGCATGTGCTCGTTATTGGGCCTGAAGATCTGGCGCGTTTAGCGGCGGACAAATTGTCCACTATGGCAAGCCGGGTTATTTTGGCCAATGAAGCGATCACTAGCCAAGACGAAACCCACCTTGAAGCAGTAATGAATGCGGCCACTGATGTCGAAAGTTATTACAATAAATTGGCCAGCGTTAAAGGTTTTCTAGGACAGTTTCAGGTTAAAGTGGAAGGTGAAAGCGGTATCACAGAGTTAAGTGTGGTCGCCATTCGTCAAGCGCATTTTGATATCGTGCTCGATTTAAGCCACAGTCCCTGCATCAGCCTTGAAATGCTTCCACCGGGTTACTTTTATGTTGGCCAAGACTCCGCGTTACTTGCTGATGCAATTGCCAACATTCCAGACTTAATCGGTGAGTTTGATAAACCGCGCTATGTTCGGGTTAACAGTGATATTTGTGCCCATGACAAACACGGCTTAAACGGTTGTAACCGTTGTTTAAACTTTTGTCCTGCCGATGCCATTAGTAGCGTAGCGCATAAAATTGAAATTGATCCTTATCTTTGTCATGGCGCAGGCAGTTGTACCAATGCATGCCCAACAGGGGCGTTAAGTTACGATTTACCCACCCCAGCATCACTGCATACTTACCTTGAAAAGCTAGTCAGTCGTTATCGCCAAGAAGCACAAACTGCACCGGTTATTTTATTTCATGACAATGAAGCGGGTGCCGAATGGATTACGGAACAGCTCAGTGGTGACGTTTTACCTGTCGCAATGGAAGAAATCACCGTGGCGAGTATTGACCATTGGTTGGCAGCATTAGCTAATGGCGCACGGGAAATTTTAATCTTACAAACGCCGACAACAGCACCAACATTACTGCAAATGCTTAAAGGTGAGTCAGCATTAGCGAATCGTATTCTCGATCAAATGGGCCAGCCACAACGGATCCGGTTAATTACCCCGTCAGAGCTAAGCCAATTAGATGATGTGCTAGCGGTTAGTTTAGCTTGGCCAGTGATAATGCCGATGACCTTAAACGCTATCGAACCTAATACCAATGTGAAACGCAGTATCGTGTTTCAAGCTATTGACCACCTTAATGGCCAAGCCGCAGGTGTTGATGATGTGTTAGCCATGGCGAATATTCCATACGGTATGGTGAGCATAAACAGCGACAAGTGCACATTATGCATGTCGTGTGTGGCCACGTGTCCAACACAAGCGTTAAAGGATGGTGGCGATTCACCGGCACTTAAGTTTGTCGAGCAAGATTGCGTCCAATGTGGGTTATGCGAAGCCGCCTGTCCCGAAAACGTGATTAGCTTAGTGCCACAAATCAACTTCAATCAGTCTGCAAGACAACAAGTTCAAATGTTAAAGCAAGAACCCCCATTTGAATGTATCCGATGCGGTAGCGAATTTGCGACTCAATCAATGATACATAAAGTAATTGAGATGGTGGGTGAACATAGCGCATTTAGCGCTAATATTGAGCGTTTGAAAATGTGTGGCGATTGCCGTGTAAAAGACATGTTTGAAGACATCCTTGACGATCCAGAAAAGCAATTGCAATAAGAGATCTGCTATGACAGAAACAGGAAGAAAAGTAAGTGAGAATGATCAGTTAAGAGCCGATATATATCAGCTACTGGCTGCGTTATTACGCCGCCAACCAAGTGCTGAATTATTGCAGTTTTTAGCTGATTTAGAGGTAGAAGCCGAAGAAGGCAATACCATGAGCCAAGCATGGCATGCGTTAAAACTCGCGGCATCAAACAGTGACACAAACACATTAGAAGATGAATATTTTGCCATTTTCTTAGGCGTTGGCAGTGGCGAGATTATGCCTTATGGCAGTTGGTTTATGACCGGGTCGTTAATGGATAAACCCTTGGCGGCATTGCGTAATGACCTAATGCAACTGGGTTTTGAACGTGAAGATAACGTCAAAGAGCCAGAAGACCATGTCGCCGCGTTATGTGAAGTCATGGGCTGCCTAATTTTAGAGGCGCCAGGTTACCGCCAATTAGCGTTTTATCAACGCCATATTGGCAGTTGGATTATGCATTTTTGTGACAATTTAGCCAAAACACCAAGTGCTATTTTTTACCAAAGCGTAGCACAATTAGCTCAAGCATTTTTCACCGCTGAAGCCAATGAATTTGAACAGCTAAGTTTAGATATTCCGGTGAATTGTCCAGGTAGTGCTGATTTAGATCCGCTTGAACAAGAAGTTGTACAAATTAATTAAACCGGGTGATGGCATATTCTGCCTCATCTTTTTATCAACAAGGAGACAATATGAAGAAGCAAGCTTCCGACATGGGTCGTCGTCAAATGCTAAAAGCATTAGCGCTCGGCAGTGCGGCAGGTGCTGTGGCCAGTGTCAGTGCACCCGCACTTGCGCAAGTCACTAAACCGTCTGCAGAGCCTACGAGCAGTAACTATCGCGAAACTGAGCATATCCTTAACTACTATGCTTCGTTAAGAAAATAACAAAGGAGAGTGTGTGATGCGATTAACCCGCAAAACAGACACGGCCGCCAAAGCTGAAAAGTTAGGCCTAGGTCTCAACCGACGTCAATTCCTCAAGTCTGCCAGTTTGGCAACGGGTGGAATTGCTGCGGCTTCAATGCTTGGCGCTGGAATGATGCGTAAAGCTGAAGCGAAAGATGTACCCCATGATGCACCAACAGAAGTAATACGGACTATTTGTTCACATTGCTCGGTTGGTTGTGGTGTTTATGCCGAAGTTCAAAATGGCGTGTGGACAGGGCAAGAGCCTGCGTTCGATCATCCATTTAACGCTGGTGGACATTGTGCCAAAGGCGCGGCATTGCGCGAGCATGGTCATGGTGAAAAACGTCTTAAATATCCAATGAAACTTGAAGGAGGAAAGTGGAAAAAACTTTCTTGGGAACAAGCGATTGAAGAAGTTGGTCAACGAGCCCTTGATATCCGTCAAGAGTCTGGTCCTGATTCAGTTTACTTTATGGGTAGTGCTAAGTTCTCAAATGAACAAGCTTATATGTACCGCAAATTAGCGGCAATGTGGGGCACGAACAACGTCGACCACTCTGCACGTATTTGTCACTCTACCACGGTAGCCGGTGTTGCAAACACTTGGGGTTACGGTGCGCAAACGAACTCATTTAATGATATTCGTAACTCGAAAGCGATGATGTTCATCGGTTCGAATCCTTGTGAAGCTCATCCAGTTGCTATGCAACACATCCTTGAAGGTAAAGAGCGCGGCGCGAAAATTATCGTTGTCGACCCTCGTTTTACCCGAACTGCAGCTAAGTCTGACGAGTTCGTGCATATTCGTCCTGGTACGGATATTCCTTACATTTACGGATTATTGTGGCATATTTTTGAAAATGGCTGGGAAGATCAAACGTTCATCGACCAACGTGTATACGGTATGGAACGTATCCGTGAGGAAGTGAAGAAGTGGAACCCACAAGAAGTTGAACATGTTGCTGGCGTACCTGAAAAGCAAATGTATCGTGTAGCGAAACTGCTTGCAGAAACTAAGCCAGGTACAGTGGTTTGGTGTATGGGTGGTACTCAACATCACATTGGTAATGCTAACACTCGTGCATACTGTATCCTTCAGTTAGCGCTAGGTAATATGGGTGTTTCTGGTGGCGGTACTAACATTTTCCGTGGTCACGATAACGTTCAAGGTGCAACTGACTTTGGTCTATTGTTCGATACGTTACCAGGTTACTACGGCTTAACCTCCGGCTCATGGGGCCATTGGTGTAACGTTTGGGACTTAGACTTTGATTGGGTTAAAAACCGTTTCGACCAAGAGCAGCATTTAGAGCAAGATCCGATGACGTCTACAGGTATCCCATGTTCTCGTTGGCATGATGGTGTACTGGAAGATAAATCTAAGATTGCACAGAAAGATAACATTCGTATGGCATTCTTCTGGGGTCAATCTGTTAACACCGAAACCCGTGGCCGTGAAGTGCGTGAAGCATTGAATAAAATGGACACAGTCGTTGTTGTGGATCCTTTCCCAACAATGGCCGGTGTTATGCACGAACGCCAAGATGGCGTGTATTTATTACCTGCGTCAACTCAGTTTGAAACTTACGGTTCAGTATCTGCTTCAAACCGTTCACTACAGTGGCGTAGCCAAGTCATTGAACCATTATTCGAGTCTAAGCCTGACCATGTGATCATGTACAAGCTGGCGAAGAAGTGGGGCATTGATGCTGAATTCTGTAAGCATATTAAAGTGAATGGCGATGAGCCGTTGATTGAAGATATGACACGTGAGTTCAACAGAGGTATGTGGACCATTGGTTACACTGGCCAAAGTCCTGAACGTTTGAAAATGCACCAAGAAAACTGGGGCACTTTCGACATTAACTCACTTGAAGCACCTGGCGGCCCAGCTAAAGGCGAAACTTATGGTTTACCTTGGCCATGTTGGGGCACCCCAGAAATGAAACATCCAGGTTCGCAAATCTTGTATCGCACTGACCGCGAAGTTAAATTCGGTGGCGGTAACTTCCGTGCTCGTTATGGTGTTGAGCATAATGGTACTAACATTCTTGCTGAAGGTTCTTTCTCAAAAGGTAGTGAAATCGAAGATGGTTACCCAGAGTTTACTGCAGACATGCTTAAACAGCTTGGCTGGTGGGATGACCTAACTGCTGAAGAAAAAGTTCATGCTGAAGGTAAAAACTGGAAGACTGATATTTCTGGTGGTATTCAGCGCGTGGCAATCAAGCATGGTTGTATGCCTTACGGTAACGCTAAAGCGCGTTGTGTTGTTTGGAACTTCCCGGATGATATCCCGATTCATCGCGAGCCGTTATATACCCCTCGTCGTGACTTAGTGGCTAAGTATCCAACTTATGAAGATCGTATGGTGGCTCGTCTACCAACACTTTATAAGTCTATTCAAGAGAAAGACTTTGCTAAAGACTTCCCTCTTGCAGTAACAACCGGACGTTTGGTTGAGTTCGAAGGTGGTGGTGAAGAAACCCGTTGTAACCCATGGCTTGCTGAACTACAGCAAGAAATGTTTATCGAGATCAACCCAGCAGATGCTGCAGATCGCGGTTTACGTGATGGCGATGATGTGTTTGTCCACAGTCCAGAAGGTGCCAAAATTACCGTTAAGGCAATGGTGACACCGCGTGTTATTGCGGGTGAATGTTTTATGCCATACCACTTCGCGGGTGTGTTTGAAGGCAAGAGTTTAGCCGAAAACTACCCAGAGGGTACTGTGCCTTACGTGATTGGCGAAGCTGCCAATACCGTCATGACTTATGGTTATGACGTCGTCACGCAAATGCAAGAGACCAAAGCTAGCTTGTGTCAGATAAGCAAAGCCTAAACACTTGATGAGGAGATAAGCCATCATGGCAGTCATGAAATTTCTGTGTGACACCAAACGCTGCATCGAGTGTAACGGTTGCGTCACAGCATGTAAAAACGAAAACGACTCTGCTTTAGAGTGGGGTATTCAACGTCGCCGCGTGGTGACACTTAACGACGGCGTTCCTGGAGAAGCGTCAATCTCAGTCGCATGTATGCATTGTACCGATGCACCTTGTATGGCGGTATGTCCGGCCGACTGTTTCTACCGTACCGAAGACGGCATTGTGCTGCATAACAAAGATACGTGTATCGGTTGTGGCTATTGCTTCTATGCTTGCCCATTTGGCGCACCACAGTTCCCTCAAAAGAGTGCATTTGGTAGCCGTGGCAAAATGGATAAGTGTACTTTCTGTGCGGGTGGCCCAGAAGAAGATCATTCAGAAGCCGAGCGCTTAAAATACGGTTCTAACCGTATTGCAGAAGGCAAATTACCCATGTGTGCTGAGCTTTGTTCAACCAAAGCGTTGTTGGCCGGTGATGCAGGCATAGTGTCTGATATTTACCGTCAACGTATGGCCGCTCGTGGTAATCCAAATGTGATTTGGGGCTACAATCCTAAAACAGGCGAAATGATCTAACCCAGAGCAATGGCTGCGATAATTATCGCAGTCATATAAGGAGTGACAATGTTAACTTTAACGTTAAACAAATCACTGCGCAGGATGTTTGCTCTGTTGGTTCTGTGTATGGGATTGGGATTGGTTATGTCGCCGGTGTATGCCGCCGATGAACAATCAAGTCAGCAACAAGCAAAGTCTAAAACCAGTGATGCAGATCTCTGGCGCGCAGTAAAAGCCGGCGAACCAGGATACAGTACAGACAAAGGTCTTGATGCTGATGTGCTGATTAATGTCGCGGGTAATGAAGGTAAGATATTACGAAATACTTACCTAAAACCCGCACTTGGTTTAGCCTTTATAGGGGTTTTTGCGGCCTTTTTAGTGTTTTACTTAGTCAATGGTCCATCAACACTGAGTAAAGGCTTTTCGGGTAAAATGGTACTTCGCTGGAGCAAAAGTGATCTTTGGTTACATTGGACGATGGCGATATCTTGCCTAATCATGATGCTAACTGGATTGGTCATTATGCTTGGGCGGCATGTCTTAGCCCCTTATGTCGGTGACGGCATTTGGGCGGGGGTCATCGCCTTTAGTAAGTTTTCCCATGATTGGTCTAGCCCCATTTTTATGGTGTCTTGGCTGTTGTGCATCATCAAGTGGATGCCACTACAAACCTTCAAAATGTATGACTTGAAATGGTTTTTATTGGTCGGTGGTTACATTAACTTTGGCCCATTTAAAGGCAAGCACCCAGACAGTGGGTTTGCCAATGCGGGTGAAAAAATGTGGTTCTGGACCTTAGCTATTTTCGGTCTTAGCATCAGTGCCACAGGGATAATCTTAGTATTTCCCCTGCTCGATTTACCACGTGAGCTGTCAATGCTCGCACTCCTTGTGCATGGCGTAAGCGCAGTAATTTTAATCGCGTTTACCATCGTGCATATTTGGATGGCGACCGTACTCAGTGAAGGTAGTATGGAGAATATGGTGTCAGGCTATTGCGACGAAAACTGGGCTTCGCAGCACCACAATATGTGGTACGACGAAATCAAAGCAGATGGTTCGTTAAAATACAAAGAGTAAAGCAGTCATACTGGTGTTAACACACTCGTATATTGCCGAAATAAAACACCTTGTTGGGTAACTAACAAGGTGTTTTTTTGTTTAGGTTCTTTCTAAGGGCGGATCAATAGCATTTTGGTGTTGCCCGCAATGTGAAACTGGGCGGTAGCCGTTTATGGGATTAATCTCGCTATTAAAAATAGTCGAGCGTGAAGCTGTTCTGAGGCTGTTGGGTTAAATGCGTAAAATTGAGTGGTGTGCCCTATGAAAAGGCGTGCTTAGTTAATACACAATTAGCTGAGACGACAGCACACATCATTACGCAGGGAAATTATGATGCAGTACAGTAACAGGACAATAGAAAGTGATGAAACAGCTCAAAGCCTAGCTTAAAAGATGTCATCAGAACAAACGATTAGCCGAGTTTTTGTACAAAAACTACCGACAAAAAAGCAAATTTCTATAGCATCTTACGCTAAGTAAGGCGTTACCGATTAATGTGGCTGTGGCATCGGCCAAATCCAATAAACAATGTATGCATCGCAAACAGCGCAACGCATAAATACTAGAACGTTAGGGTTCTAAGGGTGGGATCATTTGAGTGAATTTATTACCGCAATTTGGCCATTACTCTGTCTTTCGATGTTTCCTTTGGCTTTATAGTATTTGGTGGCGGCTAAACGTGTTTTAAATCTCTTGGAGTCTGCCCCTCCGAAGTTTGGCTTGAACGGGGAAACCTTCAACTTATCAAAAATAAACCCATCAGTAACTCTTATAAGTTTATGGTGTTTATACTAGAAGCAGATTACAGTTTGCTCAAGGATGAAAGCTATCGAGGAAAGGTCATTTACTCAGGCCTCTTTTAATTAGCGGGCGTTTGATCCTAGTTTTTGCATTTATAGCACCAATAGTCATTGGCCGACAATAAATATAACACGCTGCTAAATTCATATTCACTAAGGCTGTTATGCCGTTTGCTGAGCAAATCGCCCGCCAGCACTTGGTTCACTTATTAGCAGGGCGTTAGACCCTAAAATGAGAAATAAAATCATGAAGATAATGAGTCTTGATCATGTTGGTATTCGAGTAATGGAGTTTGATAGAGCGATCCGATTTTATGAAAAACTGGGGTTTTCGGTAACTAGGCAAGACTCGAAAGAGCATGTTGTGGTACTGAAACATGACAGTGGAGTAGAAATAAATCTCTTGGATAGCGGTAGCAATGATAATAATCAGAAGAACGTACTAATGGATGTTGAAAACAAATATCCTGGTTATACGCATTATGCATTAGAAGTTAACTCTGCTGTAAACGCGAAACAGTACCTAGAGTCTATTGGATTAGTCGTTACTGAAGGACCCGTTACCTTTGGTGATGGTAAAACATCTATTTTCATTCGCGATCCAGATAAAAATGTTATTGAATTGACACAACTTCCATAGGTACAACGATGGCAACTAAAAATAATGATGATAATCCCGTTGATAATAGCTTTGAGTACGCTATGTCGCAGCGAGGCAATCCGGTTGATGATCCACTTGCGGCCATTAAAACGATGCGTTTAGAGCAACTGGCGGTATGTCGCCTAAAAGCAGTAAAAGAAATGCAAGCTATGGGCGATAAAGCGACAAAGAGTAAAGTAAAAACCGATGACTAAGAAGCTGTAACTCACGTTGTACTATTACTTATAATATTGAGCTGTCAGTAAATAATAAACATTGGTCTAGTCTTTAGTTTACTTTATTTGCAGGAAAATGAGGATAACTATGGCTAGGTTTAGCTTGCTGATGGTGCTTAACACCTAACCATTCTATTTTATGTGCCTATTTAGCTTGAT
This sequence comes from Shewanella sp. S1-49-MNA-CIBAN-0167, assembly GCF_040310145.1. Taxonomy (NCBI): domain Bacteria; kingdom Pseudomonadati; phylum Pseudomonadota; class Gammaproteobacteria; order Alteromonadales; family Shewanellaceae; genus Shewanella; species Shewanella sp. S1-49-MNA-CIBAN-0167. The sequence continues at coordinate 29,272 of NZ_JBEOPO010000018.1, forward strand.
TGATATCAAGCTTATATTGCCGGGTTAAATCCGCTATTTCCTTCATTTTTCATCTTCCTCTCACTTCATAATGCTCAATCTGCTAAACAATATTCCCAATTTATCAACTGGAATAATCGAAGACTATCGTAATGAATGCTGAAAGAGACTATGTTGAATACTATAACAATGAATGGCTTAGTTTAATTTGTCGCTAATGTTACCGATTATAACAATGGATGGCTTAACTTAGCTGCTTGTGAATAGCCAGAAGGTTAAGGAGTAGTATGTGCAGTGGCGTAGGAAAGCTTAAGTGCTGGGTAAATCGACTGCTTGGGGATGTGGGGGTGGTTTTTTATCTATCAATATTTCTGATTGTTGCCTTTTTGACGGTTGCGGCTGTCGAACCTGATGAAACACAAAGGTTGGCACAGAAAGCATTGAATGCGACGACGAGCAATTTTGGTTGGTTGTATCTTCTGACCAGTAGCGGTTTTGTGCTCTTTACTTTGGGCTTGGCTTTTTCTCGGTTCGGTATTATTCGCCTTGGTCTTGATGATGAACCTCCTGAATTTAGTTTTAGCAGCTGGCTGGCGATGATCTTCTCCGGTGGAATGGGGGTTGGTTTGGTCTTTTGGGGGGTAGCAGAGCCGATACTTCATCTTAGTTCACCGCCTTTAGGAATAGGCGCGCCAGGCTCAGTAGAAGCTGCGCAGACGGGTATGCGTTATGCCTTTTTTCATTGGGGCCTGCATCAGTGGGCCAACTTTACGGTGGTGGGGCTGGCCATTGCCTATGTGAGGTTTCGTCACAACAGTCGTGGTTTAATTAGCGAAACTTTTCGGCCCTTGTTGGGAGACCGTGTCGATGGCGGTTGGGGAAATGCGATTGATATTTTGGCGGTGCTTTCTACTATTTTTGGTGTGGCAACGACGCTCGGGCTGGGGGCGTTACAGATTAATAGTGGTCTGTCTCGGCTCTCTGGTATGCCTTACGGAATCACTCCCCAGTTACTGATCATTGCCGGACTCGGCTCGTTGTTCATACTGTCAGCCATGACGCCATTAAATCGCGGCATACGTTACTTGAGTAATGCCAATATGGTGTTGGCTGCAGGTCTATTGCTGTTTGTTTTAATGCTTGGGCCTACGGCTTTTATCTTCAGTGAATTGACCCAAACTATGGGCGAATACGTGGGTAATATTATCCAGATGAGTTTGGTAACGACGCCGTATTCTAGTGCGCATTGGGTGCAAGAATGGACCATTTTTTATTGGGCTTGGGGCCTTAGTTGGGCACCTTTTGTCGGCAGCTTTATTGCCCGTATTTCTCAGGGACGCACTATTCGGGAGTTTGTTTTAGGCGTTATGATTGTGCCAGTGCTATTGAGTATGCTCTGGTTTTCTACCTTTGGCGGCTCCGCTATTTATTTTGAGCTGTTCGAAAACGCGGGTATCGCTGCGGCAGTGGCGCAGGAAGTGCCCGCAGGGCTCTATGCCATGCTAGATCAATTACCCGGTGGCTTTTATGCGGCGATTGTTGCGGTTCTTTTGGTGTCTATGTTTGTGGTGACATCTGCAGATTCGGCTACTTTCGTGTTGGGTATGTTTACGTCGAAAGGTGTTCTTAATCCTACCCGCTTTGTGCGTATTTTATGGGGTGTGTTGCAATTATTGATGGCGGGAGTGCTGCTGCTTAGTGGGGGGCTGCTGGGGTTGCGGACGATCTCTATTGTGACGGCTTTTCCTTTTATGCTGCTGATGGTGTTAATGGCTTATTCGCTTTATCGAGATTTGTCTTTGGAATGGCAGCGAAGGCAAAAAAATGACAACCTTTTGCATGAGCGGATTGAGTCGATGTTGTTACGAGAGTCCGAAAGAGAAGCCGCGCGACAGGCGGAAGAAAATGCTCACCCCTCGGCGCCAGAACCTACAGAAGACGCTGATGTTGGAGAAGCTGTAGAACATAAGGAAGGGGACAAAATTGGTAACTAGCTGCTTTGTTGGTCAATTATTTATTAGCTTTGATTTGCCAGTCTTGAATAAACACGTTAATCAACTGGATTAAACACCGCGGGTTATTTTTGCTACGCTCAAGTTTAGTCCACAATTTTTCGCCAGTTATTAATGCGATAGAACGGAGTGCATACGCAGATGGACGAAACGCAAATCAAAAATTTCAAACAGCAGTTGCTGCAACTGCGGTCTGAACTCATGAGCCTAAGTAGCACGTCTGACGACGCAGCAAAGGCCGTGGAACTGGATCAATCGGCCGTTGGTAGGCTAAGCCGAATGGATGCGATGCGTGCGCAAAGCATGGCGATTGAAGCAAAAGTGCGGCGTGAACATCAGATCTTAAGCATTGAGGGCGCGTTGCGCCGAATTGCCGCTGATGATTTTGGCTTTTGCCTCACCTGTGGGGAAGAGATAAACATCCGCAGACTAGAGGTGGACCCGTCTTACTCGCTATGCATCAAGTGTGCAGATAAGTGATTGATAGAGTGACCTTTGATTGATAGATTTATCTTTAATACGTTAATCAATAGGACTTAAAACCGCGGACTATTTTCGTTACGATCACGTTTAGGCCACGACTTTTCGTCAGTTATTAAGCCATTATATAGCTACAAGGATCCCGTAAGTGTCTAAATCTATAGCAATCACAATTAAAGATGCGTTGTCGAAAGTTAAGTTTCTCAAAAATAGAACAGCTGAAACGACTGCCGATGAAGCAAAAGATGCTTTTACTTTGTTATCAGAATATAGAGATGGCGGAATATACGTGGCTCATTACTCAGGTTTTAGTGAGTGGGAAAGGCACCTTAATGGTGACGAATTCGTTCAGGTGTTAGGTGGTGAAACAACCTTGATTTTATTAAACCAACATCAACAACAGCGTAACGAATTATCATCGGGTCAAATATTAGTCATTCCAAAGGGGATTTGGCATCGCTTTGAATCACCGGACGGAGTTAAGGTGATGACGATAACGCCACAACCAACAGAACATAGCACTGAGTGCCCAGTCGAGACATAACAAAAATTAAACAGGGACACTATATTCGTCAATTACATGTTGCTTCTACATAAAGCATTATGTTTTTTAACTCAATTTAACCCTAGCGATATTAAAGGAAGCTATGAGTATAAAACCTACAACAATGGCTATTTCAGCAGCAATTTCTTTTGCATTACTTTGGGTTATTTGTAGCGCCACGGTACATTTTTTTCCGGAACCTATGATGTTAATCTCGGGGCACATGGTGCATGCTAATTTATCGGATATGAATTGGACTCTAACGTGGTCTGGTTTCTTTATCGGTCTAATTGCTTGGTCGGGTGTTGCTGGCATAAGTGTATGGTTAGTAGCCGTTATCTATAATATGTTAAAATAAACATGATGTTAAAATAACCGTGATTTTCAAATAAACATGGACGCCTATTAGTGTTGGCGGATAGTAAAGCATTAGTCTGTTATTACCTTTCTTCAATGGTAACTGATATTGGTCAATGCAAGACAAACGATAGTGGGTTTGGATAACTCGCCTTCTCCCGGCAGATGGAAAGTTGCCACAGCTGTTCAGGTGTTGTGGGTAAGCATTGTTGTGTGATATCGATAATATGACAACTGATAATGTGACAACTGACAATATGACAACTGATAATGTGACAACTGACAATATGACAACTGATAATATGAGCATCGCCGCGATGGGGCTTATCCACGCATTCTTGAACTCGCGATTATCTTTGTGATTGACACCCGTGCGTATGCACTCTTGTTAATGAGCGGGGAGCCATCACTTGCCTGTTTCGCTTAATGTGAATGCTGATGAAAGAGGCTATGTTATTGATGATAACCATGGCTGGCTGTAGCTTTCATTCGGCCAACAAACAGTGAATACCTAATGGCAGATTTATTGTCTCGTTGGTAATATTAAAAAGTTAACACAAGCCTGAATTGGCAGAACGTCAAGGTAATAGTTTGCCAAATTGCTCACCGATAACCCCACCGAAACCCTTTCTAGGATACCAAAATGGTGTTCAGCGTAATGATCAATGAAAATAGCGGTTTCATTTGAATCACTATTCAAAGTCAGTTAGTGTTTATGACATGATTAAATGACAACAAAACGAGTTATTCTTCAGGCTCGTTATGTGAACACACTAAAAGACAAAAAATGGTAGCCATTTCACGAAAAATTCAGTTTTTAACGTTTTCCTGTATTTTAGCAGGTTGTACTTCGATTCAGCCTGGTGCTGGTGACAACTGGATAGGCTTCACTGAGTCTGGACAAGCCTCATTCTATGCAGATAGATATCAAAACAGAAAAACAGCTAGCGGTGATCTATATAAGCACAATCAAAAAACAGCCGCGCATAGAGATTTACCCTTTGGTTCAAATGTAAAAGTTACCAATACCAATAATGGTAAAAGCGTTATCGTTAAAATCAATGATCGTGGCCCATTTGTTAAAGGACGCATCATTGATCTTTCAAAGTCTGCTTTCAGCAGTATTGGCAATATATCTAATGGTGTAATTAACGTTAAAATAGAAATAGCCCGGTAGCACATAGCGATTGCATTATATGGCTTGGTTTAGCCTTTATTAGTGGGGTTTTCATAACAAGCCATTGATATGTAAGGTTATTAATTCCACGTTTGTAGCGCTTTAACTTAACCCGATTGAACTGATATTGAGAAGTGTTGCTAAAGATATGATAGAGATTGAATATTCTATTGGTGAATTAAAAACGTCGATGCTTGTTGTAGAAGAACATCGTTTTTACCTTATTGCTGAGGCTTGGATAAAGGCTGTAGATCTCAATGTGGGTGACAAAATAGTAGCCTGCAGTGATGCCGTAGCTGAGATAGAAAGCATAAACAACGTTGAAGATTCACACTATTGTCGTGATTTAAAAATCAGTCACAATCATAATTATTTTGTAACCACAGCGCGCCCAGCGTTTCACGATACTCTCTGCGATCGCGCCCCAATAGACAAGCTTGAACTCATAGCCTACGAGCAGGCAAATAGGCCCTCTAATTTTCCTGATGGCAAGCCAACGGGTTACCACGGTGGTCCTTGGGTTGCGGCTAGATATTTACACAGCGATCCCAGCAAGGAAACTATAGGTTGGGGGTGTGCAAATGACAACATGTGTGCTGAAGATGTCGCGGTAAGTGATTTGAGGCAAAAATTGGGCGATGCTATTGGACTAGATCGACAGAATGTCGAGATTTCACATGCTTATTTGAGAAAATATACTAAAAAAGGCCGCTTCGTCAACAAAATGAGCCCTTGTGTTCATTGTCGTGATAATTACGGCAGCGCGCTAAATGACGAGACTGTAGGTGTGAGTAATTTAGCTAAAAACGGCCGTGGGTATTTACCCCCATAGGGAAATGACTTATAGCTAGAGGTATCCATTTTTATTGAAATGACTAGGCCTATCTAACCCATATCTCCCAGAGGGAGGTCATGGGTGACAATATCCCCGCGTCACAGTACTAAAATATATAGATCTAAGCGTCAACGCCGAATGTTGTCTGTTAGACGGAATTACTACGTGTTTCCACATCAATGAACCGACTCAATTTTACGATTGAGTGTCGTTTCTAAAACAGATCTCGCCTGGTGTCTATCATTGAGCCATTATGATAGTCGGTAACATCTCGAACAAAACATTAACGCATTGCCACAGCAAAGCATTGCCACCCAAGATGGTTAGCTTCATGTTTAGCGTCAAAGGCTACATTGTGCTGGTAGACGATACGGGCCGAATTATCTGTGAAGATAAAAGCTCAAGCAGCCAACCCATTCTAGATAGGCTCAACATCCCAGTAGAGAACAGGCTTAACATTATCATCGATTTGGGGCGTTTATTTAACGGTGCGGTTAGGGCTTGACGGCATTAACTGAGTACAGTGAGCATTTAGATCGAAAACGGCGCTTCAAATTGCCAACCTTGGCGGTGTGTTTTATCTATAATACCTGAAACCAGTAACCCTATTTCTATTTGATTGATATCAAGTATCTTCTGCTAAGTTGAATCAGCCGTATGACTTATATTTTTCTGTCTACACTCCATTTATTGATAACTCCCGTTCAATTTGTACGTTTAAATAATCGTAAAAGACTGTCGTAAAAAAAACTAGCGTAATAAATGTACAAAGAAGCAATGTTATTTCATTAGAAAAGATGGGCTTATATAAGTCGTTCCGATGGCGCCCTCGCTTGACACTTTACATAATTGGATGGGGCAATAATTTTTCAGAGCGTGTCGATGAACGCCTAGCGTATATCAGGAACAATATATCATCCAAGGTTTAGGATGAGTCTGTTGATGCGGTAGAGGACAAGCTAATGTATAACAATCAGATTGATGAAGCAGAAGGTGATGGCATAGTCTATTCTTTTTACGGGTTTGTCTTCTCGTCGGAATGATACGTTGAGATTACAGCGCCCTCACAGCCGGTGCCGTTGAGCATCGGCGTTAGGCTTACTAGAAAATGGAGATTTCTGTGATGAAAAAAATACCTAGTAGACAATTGTTATTTACTTTTATTGCTTCTATATCTGCATTAGTAGTGGTAGCGGAGATGAGCTTTATTTTTGACGTTGATATTCCTCTTATGACGCGAGATGTTGCCGCGATAGGTAACATCCATCCTCTTTCTGGGTTTCTTTCAAGTCTGGGCATTCTTCTGTGGTGCGCGGTCGTGTCAATATGCTTTTTTATGGCAAGGGTGCTTCGCCATAGCAACCAAAGAGAGATAGTTAATTTTTTATATTATTCAGCCCTATTGACGCTTTATTTGATGCTTGACGATTTATTCCAATTTCATGACTCATTAGTATCTCAGTATCTTGGATTGAATGAAAAGGTGGTCTACCTGATTCTGGGCGTTGCGGTATCGGCTTATCTACTCACTTTTAGATCGCTTATTTTGAAAACAAATTACTATTTTTTATTGTTGGCGTTAGTATTTCTTGGTTTTTCTGTTGTTATTGACGCTATTCTTCCGCCAGAGTTGTGGCGGCTTCTAGGTCATTGGGAATATTTTATCGAAGACGGTGCAAAATGGTTAGGAATTGTAGCTTGGTGTAGTTACTTCGTGAATACATCACATCAATTTCTGGAGAGTGAATTCAGCTCAACCGATCCATTCAAACGGATGCTAGTACCTAGCGCCGCTGATGGCGAACTTGGGGTTAATCAAAGTCTTTTGCAATGATAATTAGCTTAAATCCATCAACAGTAAATGAAGTTGAACACCATCCTACCATTACATGTGGTATCCATTTTGCGAAGCCATAGGGCTATAGTGGTGTTTGGATGACAAATTTATTTGCATATCGTGCTACAGAGCCAAGTGAGATCAACATACAAGGTGATCCCATTGGTGCAGGCAACGATAGCTGTCTCAATTAGCTAAGATGGCGGTGTTGTTGTCTTATGGGGCAATGAAGACGGTTACTTAAATTGTGCTTATGCCGTTAAAGGTATGCCGGCAAACTTCATCTTCTGAAGATGAATTAATCTAGCGGGTCTGCACAGGCATTTTATTTAAAAGCGGATTTAAACGTTGATTTAAAAACTGCACTAATGGACGTTCAACAAGTCAATTAATTGAAGTAAAAACCGCGGGCTATTGTGCTTCACTTCATTTTAGCCCACAATTTTTCGCCAGTTATTAGGTGTTGAGCAATATTAGGCCACAGATATTATGAATACAGATACAGCTTCTGAGAGCGCCAGCGATCTAGAAGGGGCGACAGTTGTCATTACCCATAGAGTGCGTGAGTGCAAGCACGCTGAATACGAAAATTGGTTTAATGAAATTGCGCCCCTTTGCAAAGCCTCGCCAGGCCATCTGGACTGGCACATCGTCCGTCCGATTTCTGGACTAACCGGAACATACACGATCATTATCCGATTCGACACACGATCACATTTGCAGCAATGGATGGAGTCGCCGACTCGCTCTCGTTTGATCGAAAAGGTTAAGCCGCTATTAGCTACTGGCGACGACTTCTTTATAAGTAGTGGACTGGATTTCTGGTTTACCCCAGAAAGGGCCAAAGCTAAAGTACCCGTGCGCTGGAAGCAGTACATAGTGACATGGTCCGCTATCTACCCTTTAGTGCTGGGTGTTCCGATAGTTATTGCACCAGTGTTGCGACTCTTGCACGTTCCCGATAATCATTTTATAACGACGCTTGCCGTAACAGGGACCGTGGTTTTTCTTATGGTCTATTGGGTCATGCCTCGTTACACACGACTTATCCAGCGATGGTTATTCCGTTGAGACACTCTATGGCCCAACCGCGGGCTCATATAGTCTGAAGCGGAGCGGGCACTATTAAGTGTTAGATATGCACCTTGAAAATCGAAAATACATTATCGGTAATGAAGTGAGCATCGCAGATCTCTCTGCCTAGGGGGATTGATAAAGCAAAGGCGGTACTTGGCGATGATGGGTTAGCGCCTTACCCAAATCTTCAGCATTAGTTTGGTGGTGCGAACAGTCGTGTTACGGGAGACAAAAGCGCGCAATATTGGTCAAGACCTTGAGTTTAAATATGATTTTGACTCTGTTGCACAAAGCTCTCTTTATCGGTAACATTTTTCTAAAGCGTCGTTTTAAGGATCAATGCAAAGGCTTTGAGGTAAGGTTAACAACCGCTGTCCGCTTCATTCAGTTAAGCCACCCATGGTTTTTTTGTCAGCCACAGGTTTTCGAATTGCCAGACTTGCTTCATGATGGCAGCCCAATTACCGCCTGTTGCTTATTGCTTAGATGAGATAGCGTTTAGCCCTGCCATACTCAAGTTAAAATTTATTACTTAACATCAGACATTAAAACGATAGCATTTATCTGCCATTTTTATTCAAAAAATTGAGCCGGGAAAATTGATAGGTTTTTCATCACGGTAAACATTTGATTGATCATCGGTTGAGCTAATGGCTCAACGCCAGGCCGGTTAACGTAGCCGCGTAATCCGGTAAAATGAACCTGAAAAAAGCGCGCGTACTCTATTGCCGACAACTTATCGCTTAGCTCATTATGCTCAATGGCTTGCTCAAAAATAGCCGTAAGATAGCCTTCAAATTTAGCGGCTAAATCTACACTCAGTTCATATAAATGGCTGTCTTTATCGGCAAATTCACTGTTTGCTTTTACTAGCATGCAAATGGCACTTGGGCTGCAAGCTTTGGTTTTAATCAGCACATTTTCTACAAATGCGTGCAACCCACCGACTATAGAATCGGAAGTCGATAAAAAGCCTTCTATTTGGTTTTTCATATCTAGGGTGTAGTCTTTAAGCGACTCACAATATAGCCCTTCTTTAGAGCCAAATGCAGAATAAATACTGCCAGGACGCATGTTAATGGCGTCTTGTAAATCGCGCGTAGAAGTAGCATGAAAACCTTTTTCCCAAAACAGTTGGCTAGCTAGGCGAATGACATTCTCGCGCTCAAATTTAACCTTGTTTACCATGTTAATTCCAATCAATTTGAACAATTGCTCAATTTTAACTTGAGCAGGCGCTCAAAATCAAATAGTATTGTTGTCACGTTACTTATATTTATATTTTTATTGGAGCCAAACATGGCAGAATTTACGTTATACACAGCCGAGACCGCACCAGAAGAAGCAAAACCTTTACTCGCCGATTCGGTAGCCGCATTTGGTATGTTACCTAACCTACATGCAATAATGGCTGAAGCACCGACCTTACTTAAAGGTTACCAAGTACTGCATGAGCTGTTTCAAAAAACATCATTCAATGCACAAGAGCTAACCGTGGTATGGCAATCAATTAATGTTGAGCATAACTGCCACTACTGCGTCCCCGCTCATAGTGGCATTGCAGCGGCAATGAAAGTAGATCAAGACATTGTTGATGCATTAGTTAACAAAACCCCACTTGCTAACCCTAAGCTTGAGGTTTTACGTGAAACAACACTGGCAATGACGCGCGAGCGCGGTGTGATAAGCGATGAGCAAATAGAAACATTCTTTGCGGCAGGTTATGGTAAACAACAACTTTTAGAAATTATTGTTGGCTTATCTCAAAAAGTAATGAGCAACTACACTAATCACTTGGCAGATACGCCGGTTGATGAAGCCTTTAAAAAATACGTAAAATAATGAGATTTTTTAAATAACGAAAGGCAGCCTAGGCTGCCTTTTTAGTATTCGCACTATTCCCCAGGATGCCGAAGATAGCTTATTGCCGTGACGAGGCGCCTAGTGAGTTACCGAATTGCCATGGGGGCGCAACAAGGCAAGAACGTATTTACGCGACCAATAAACTGAGCCATATACGGACGCTCTCGGTGAGTCTAGCGACAGTTTTTGGCCTTTATCTTTTATTCAACCGTTCAGTCTTGTCATTGCTTTTGATACGAATCATGTCCCGCTAAAAACGCTTGTACTGTGCTGATGTTTATAATCGATACGGGCTTAACAGTCTAGCGGCCCCTAATGAAATCCGATCCACTACGCCTAAAAATGTGCAACACCCTTGCGATGCAGATCAGCCTCTGCCAACTCACTTCTAGCCTACGCCTCATATGATGTTTATCAGCTCGCACTCTTTAAACATTTATTGTGCTAGCGGCCTCAATCCGTTATCGCGGTCAAGCCCTTCCCATTGGCTAATCGTTAACGCTTAATAACGATAAGTTAGCTTAACGATGATCTTGCTGCAGAGGACTTTTAACTCATCAGTTGATGCCCATGCTGGGCGTACATCAGTCAAAGCACGCATTTTTTATTCCCCAAAAGCCGGCCAGCGTCAGCAAGTTGGTGTTTAAAGTGCGAGAAGGTGATGAAGAGGCGAGCATTTACAGATAGAACTTTCAAGTCTAAGGTTACAAATCTCTACATTCTTGAAGCCATCTCTAAATTGTTGAAGAAATCCAGAATATCGATTGATGTAGACTATGATTCGATATCCAATAACTCGTTATGCAGCACTTGTCAGTGATATGGATGCTTATTACTCGGACATTGACAATGATTAATTACCCAGGAGAATGACGATGTCAGATGTAAAAAACAGCAGTGGAAGTTGCCTTTGTGGCACCGTTAAATTTGCCGCTCAAAGTGGCAATAGCGTGGGTGTTTGCCATTGCAGCATGTGCCGCAAATGGAATGGAGGACCACAAATGGCTGTTTACTGTGGTGATAGTGTCTCGTTCGAAAATGAACAGAGTATTTCAGTCTATAAGTCGTCTGAATGGGCGGAACGTGGGTTTTGCAAAAATTGCGGTAGCCATTTATTTTATCGATTGCAGGGTAATCAGCATATGATCCTAGCGGGTGCTTTCAATAATAATGAATATTTTATTGTTGAGAATCAATATTTTATAGACGATAAGCCTTCGTTTTATCGGTTCGAAAATGAAACGGTAAACCTGACTGGTGCCGAAACTGCAGAAAAAATGGGACTGAGTTAATAGACCGGTCGTCTCGAGAGGTTGTTTCGAAAGTAAGGCAAGCGTATAGGAAGCATAATTGAGTATTGCTTATCAATAATTGATGCGTCAATGTACTTCTAACGATAAGGATAGGCCGCGCGAAGCCGCGTCCTATCCCGAGAGCTGAACATGCCCGAAGTGGGGCGTGACTAAGAGGCTTTATTATGTCACTGACCGATCGAAATTCCGACCGATTTGACGTGACATTTTTGGATACGATTTGCGTGTGGCGGCGCTCCCTTTGCGGGTTGCTAAGGCTGATTTTCTCTCTGGTCATGATGGAAAAATCATGCCCGCGATAGCCAGCATCAGTTGAATACGCAATGCAGAACCGCTTGCTTGTATTGCTTCACCATAAAGGAGTTTATTTGAATATTTCAGAATCACATAAAAAAGAGCTTTTAGTGGCCAAATCATTATTAGAAAACCCTGGGCTCGCGGTAAAAATAACTCATTTTATAGGTACCCCTATTGAAAAAGGTTTAGCCTTATTACCTGATAATTGGCATAAAAATATCGCTAAAGTGACAGAGAAATCGCTGCTCAAAGCGTCTGAAGCGGCAATCTTTACCATGAAAGATATTCCCGGAGAAGAATCGTCTAATCATTGGCATAAATTTGGCGCAGCAGTGAGTGGGGGTGTGGGGGGATTCTTTGGCTTGGCAGCGATAGCTGTTGAACTGCCTATTTCAACATCAATAATGCTGCGTTCTATAGCTGATATTGCCCGTAGTGAAGGAGAGTTGATTACCACACCGGAAACAAAAATGGCTTGTTTAGAAGTGTTCGCATTGGGTGGCGAAAGTGATTTAGATGATAGTAGTGAATCTGGCTATTTTGCCATCAGAGCCGCTCTTGCAAAATCAGTCTCTGAAGCGGCTGAATTTATGGTTAAAAAAGGTATTACCGATGAAGCCGCTCCTGTGTTAATTAAGCTAATTTCTAAAATTGCTGAAAAGTTTGGTGTTCAAGTTACTCAAAAAGCCGCGGCTCAAGCTGTACCTGCTATAGGCGCTGCGGGTGGTGCAATCATCAATACTTTATTTATTGACCACTTTCAAGACATGGCGAGAGGGCATTTTATTATTCGAAAATTAGAGCGTGTATATGGATATGATACAGTAAAGAATGCTTATAATGTTTTACCTAAAAATGGTTAACACATTGTTGAACCGATACTAAATGGTTTATTGTGCTCGCTGCTCACAAATCATAGCTAACTTTTCCCGCCGTTTAACGAGGCATTAAGGCTGTCACATTTCTCTAAAACCTATTTTACCTTGTGCGCGACGTTAAAAAGAGTGAGCTTGAAGAGTGAAACCTATTAAGCATCATTTTCATTTTTGACATTCTATAGTCTCGTTAGGGCGCTACTCGATGTCAGACAGGGCCTCATTTGTTGATAAATTTTTAAAGGTCAAAAAAATATGAAAAAATTGTTTAATACTATATTCGCTGGCGTTCATTTGTTCGCGGCTGTGGTCCTTATCATCCTATCCCTGATAATTATGCTGTGGTCTGTTTATGATGTCATTTCCGCTATAAAGGATGACTCTGGATTTATTCCATTAATGCTTCAGGCTGTAGCCGCTATAATAATCGCGGCAGCCATTATTGATGTTGCACAGTATATGATGGAAGAAGAAGTCTTTAAGGACAAAGAGCTGCGAGACCCTAAAGAAGCAAGAAGAACCATTACAAAAATAATTGTAATCATTACTATTGCCGTCAGCATTGAAGGGTTGGTTTTTATATTTAAAGCAGGTACGAAAGACATTAGCCTTTTACTGTATCCGGCTTTGCTCATCATGGTATCCGCAATTTTAATTGTGGCGCTCGGTATATATCAAAAATTAAGTGCGACTATAGAAAAGACAGAGAAAGAAGATGCATAACACATCATTGAGAATTATATGGCCATATGATTTAGATAAGTCTTTACTTGGGGCATATTGCGGCATTAGTCGCATAAAATGACTGTGTATGCCACTTTGGTAGTTTTATTATTCTAATGCTCCAGAACGACTTAAATAAAGGAAATTTTATGAAGTTAAAATCGATGCTTATGAATATTGCGGTAATATTGCCATCAATTTTTTTGGCTCATAATTTACTCGCCAGTCCATTAGAGCAATCTAGCGAAACGTTTTTCTCACTTGCTGAGATAAAAGAGGGTGATAAAAAGCCGCTACAGCCTGTTGAATACATATCAGCAACTGATAATGTGTCTTTAGCATATCGCGCGTATCTGCCACTAAAACCGCAAGCAGTTTTGATTTTTTATCATGGAGCGGGTGCTCATAGTGGGCTGATCTATAACCACATTGGTGTTGGATTACGTGATGATTTTGATATAGCGGTATATATGCCAGATATTCGAGGACATGGTAGTTCACAAGGTGATCGAGGTGATGCCCCAGATGTTGAACAAGTGTGGGCTGATATTAATACCATCGTCAGAGTTGCGCGTGATAAATATCCAGATATGCCTATTTTTATTGGCGGGCATTCCAGTGGTGCAGGCCTAGCGCTTAATTATTCGAGTTGGGATCAAAGAGCGGAGGTTGAAGGGTATGTGTTTCTTGCTCCGTATTTTGGCTTTCGTTCAGAAACCAACTACGACAAGGGTGAAAATATAGGTATTGAGTTTTCTACTGTGAAAACGTCAAACTTTATTATTAATACTATAAGTGGCGGTTTATTTTTAGGTCATTCCAAGGCGGTTAGATTCAATTTCCCCGATGCTGTGTTAAGCAAAAACCCTGAAATCGTTCCATTTAACACCGTAAATATGTCAAATGCGCTTACCCCACACTCTCCTGATCTTCAGTTATCTGATTTACAGCAATTTGGATTATGGATTGGAAAGCAAGATGAAGCGTTTGACCCCATAAAAGTGACCCTGTTTGCGCAAAATAATAGTGACAACAAAGTGCGCAAGGAAATTAAAATCGTCGATAAAGAAAATCATTTTTCTATCATTTTGAATGCACACAATCTTATTGGGCCGTGGCTTAAAAGAGCGATTAAGTAGTCCTATTGTATGTCTAACCAATAAGGATAGGCCGCGCGACGCCGCGGGCTTATCCCAAGTGTTGAACAAGTCCGATATTGGCTGTGACCAAGACTGTTTTTATCCAGTGGTTAATAACCGTTCGAGAATGTAACCGACTTGCAGTAAGGTTTGTCGATGTCTTTTGTGCCCCACGGCGACTTAGCTCAATAAGCCATTCAAACGGAAAAATACCGTTGGCTGTTTTCACTCAGTCCAATATGTTAACCCTCTATATCTAGACACTTAATGTGGTGTCATACCCCTAAAAGGATCAAATCATGTCTTTGCTGCTAACTGTTTTAGCAACCACACTGCTTGCTGGTTTGGCTATGCCGTTAGGTGCTTTAATTGCCCATTTTGAGAATGTGAGCAGTGAGTGGCTTGAACAGGAATTTAGGCACAGTGTCATGGCTTTTGGGGGCGGGGCATTATTGTCAGCCGTTGCTTTGGTTTTAGTGCCAGAGGGCATAGCGCATCTTGATCCATTATCGGCTTGTATGTGGCTTATGGTGGGCGGACTTAGCTTTATGGCCCTTGATATTTACCTTAACAAAATAGATACCCCAGCCACTCAACTAGCAGCCATGCTAGCGGATTTTATTCCTGAATCAATCGCACTAGGTGCGGCGTTCGCCACGGGAAGTAACAATGCGTTCTTACTGGCAGCGTTAATCGCGTTACAAAACGTGCCTGAAGGGTTTAGTGCCTATCGTGAATTAAATGCCTCTTCTGCTTATAGGCCCCAAAAAATTATCATCATGTTTTGTTTAATGGCTGTGCTTGGGCCTATAGCAGCAATGTCTGGCTATTTATGGTTATCAGAGTCGCCAAAAGTGATTGCCGCAGTCATGCTTTTCGCATCGGGTGGTATCCTCTATTCAATATTTCAAGATTTAGCGCCTCAGGCAAAACTAGAAAATCGTTGGGCCCCGCCAATGGGGGCGGTATTTGGGTTTGGTCTGGGTATGTTGGGGTTAATGTTAACCACATCATGATCACAGTGCTACATAGCATTGCTAATTAATTCTGCAAGCATCAATCTCGCTAACAGGGAGTAAAACAAAATGGATTACATCAACTTATCCTATCTGCATTTAGTTACTGTAGTGCCGGCATTTTTCATTGGCACTTATTTACTTGCTGTTCGAAAAGGTACACCTAAGCACAAAGCATTAGGCAAAGTGTATATGGTGCTGATGTTGTTTACTGCCATAGTGTCACTGTTTATGCCTGCTCAACTCGGAAGTAGCTTTTTGAATCACTTTGGCTATATTCATTTGTTAAGTCTTCTAACGCTTTACGCTGTTCCTGCAGCCTATTTTTATATTAAAAAAGGCAATGTTCGGGGACACAAACGAAGCATGATTATATTGTATTGTGGTGGTCTCATTGTCGCGGGGACCTTTGCTTTTATGCCTGGTAGATTATTGAATAGTTGGATTTTCAGCTAACTTGTTGATTGACTGTAATAGGTTTTTAAACATCATTATCCATGATGAGTTGAGATCTGAAAATGAATGATATGGTTTGCAATAAACGTTAAACACAATGCATAAATGGTGGACTCATGAAATACCAATTTGGTTCAGGGACGGTATCAGATATTTTGGACGTCTTAGCGTTAACCCCAGAGTTTGCAAATGTCATATTTGCAGACAGCATTGGTAACAGATTGGCTGGGAGAAACCATTTAATTCTAGTTGCTCGATTTGAGTTCAAGCCTGTTGGCTTTAAAGTGGGTTACGAGCTGGCTGGTGGTCAGTTTTACAGTTGGTTAGGTGGTGTTATTCCTGAACATCGCCAAATGAAAGTGGCCTCTCAATTGCGCCAACTTCAAGAATCTTGGGCTGTTGAGAATGGCTTTAATTCTATTAACGTTAAATCCATGAACCAATTTCCGGCAATGTTGCAGATGCTGATCGGAAGTGGCTATCAAATCTGTGGTTATGAGAATAACGGTTCAATAACCGACAGTAAGATCGAATTTATTAAATTTTTGCAGCCACAATCAAACAAGTAAGCCGACGAGAAGCCGTGTTTATACAGTAGGCGTGAGTCTACCTTATATGACCTGTTACTCAGACTCGCAATTAGGTAAATGAACATTAAACACCATTATGAGGATCTCTAGGTAAGTTAACGGTTGCCACAATTCACTCAATGGTATGACTTCTGTGCCTAGCAGTAATAATTGCTGCCGTGTTTGACTTGCCTCAGGTAGAATGCCGACACATAGTTTTTTCATTTTTTGGCGTATTCTATATGCAAATCAATCGTGTACTTCTGACCGCTGTTGGTAGTGTTTTGTTGGCGATGGTGACCATTCAGTCTGGCGCTTCGTTAGCAAAACAACTTTTCCCCTTGGTTGGGCCAGAAGGCACCACAGCACTGCGTTTAGGCTTTGCCGCTGCGGTACTTTGGCTAGTATTTCGTCCATGGCGGGCATTACCTCAAGGCAGAGATTGGCAGAGCATTATTATTTATGGTCTGTGTTTAGGCGGAATGAATATCTTGTTTTATTTAGCCATTGAACGTATTCCGTTAGGGATTGCGGTTGCGCTTGAGTTTACCGGCCCCTTGGCAGTAGCCTTGTTTGGCTCAAAGCGCAAAAGCGATCTATTTTGGGTCGGTTGTGCCATTGCGGGGATTTTACTGCTGCTGCCTGACTTATCCAGTGCACAAGGGCTTGATATTACGGGCGCATTAATGGCACTTGGGGCCGGGGCGTGCTGGGCCGGTTACATCTTGTTTGGTACGCGCACCGGCAAGCAAGCATCAGGTGGAATTACTGTGGCATTAGGCATGACGGTAGCAGCCATAGTGCTAGTACCCGTTGGCGCCGTGAGCCAAGGCTTAGCGTTATTGAGCTGGGAAGTACTACCGCTTGGGTTATTGGTGGGGGTGTTATCCAGTGCCTTGCCTTATTCGTTGGAAATGGTGGCGCTTAGAAATATGCCCACCCAGGCCTTTAGCGTGCTGATGAGTTTAGAGCCTGCCATTGCCGCATTGGCAGGTCTTATGATACTAAGTGAGCAATTGACCTTGTTGCAGTGGTCTGCCATCGGTTTGGTGATTATCGCTTCGGTAGGGAGTAGTTTCACCCCTAAAAAAGCGATAGAGATGGGGGTGTGATCTTGGTTGGTAATTCTTGTGTATTAATGTCCACATTGTTTTATAAGTTATTATTTTAAATCTAATTATATGGACAGTGTTTTAAAACGGCGCCGATAATTTTTTAAGCAAATGCCGCAAACATTTATACAGAAATAAGCAGCAAGGCGCTGTAAATGACCAACGCTGGCTATAGGGTTAACTTTCCAACTGATCCGCACGCTTAATTAACATGCTACTTTGTGCTATGAATGAAAAATATCATCAAGGATATTCAATAACCATCGATGCAACGGATTTTTTTCTGAACGTTTGTGCCAAGCGACAATAACATCAAAGCTGGGAGGGCTCTGTTCAATTTCAATGGCAACCAACCTGGGGTCAGGTAATAATCTCGCCGGCAGGAAAGCAATCGTATTTGTGGCCTCTATTATGGTAGATGCTGACGAAAAGCTGGGTACTGACATTAAAATATTCCTTTTCAGGTCTTTTTTTGCAAACCAGGAATCATGAGAGCCTTTCAGATTGGGTCTAGAAGGTGAAATAACGATTTGCGGTAGCTGCGCGATTTCTTTCAGACTGTATTTCTTATCACGATAAATTGAGTTTTTTCCTGTCACACAAACATGGCGATCTTCAAATAAGCGCATATTTGGGTAATCTTGCGGAATAAATTCTGGGAAGGTGAATACGAGATCAAGCTCACCAGTGACCATTAGCTGATGTAAATTGTCCGATTCAAAATCCCTAATGATAACTTTCAGGTTCGGAGCTTGTTTATTCACCTGTTTAAGTAACATCGGCAAAATAGTCACTAAGGCATAATCTGAGGCGCTTATCTGTAAAACCCCCGATAGTTCAGCCGGGGTAAAGTGATCACCAGAGATTAAATTGTCAATATCAGCCAGTATATTATTGACCTTATGCTCCATTTCTTCCGCAACATGGGTGGGCGTCACGCCATTGCTGGTTCTAATAAACAGTTCATCATCAAAGGTATTTCTTAGCTTTTTCAGTTGCTCACTAATGGCTTGCTGAGTTAAGCCCAATAAATTTGCCACTTTAGATAAATTTCTTTCCTGAAGTAACAACTGGAGAATACGCAGTTGTTTTATATCAAGTCTATTGATACCACTAATATTTGTATCCCCAACAAGTTTATATTGTTTTTTTTTGTATTGAAGAGAGTTTAGCATACATCCCATCTAATTCATTAGCGGCAGTATTTCGCACGGAGGATCCATTATGTTGTTGGATGGGGTAAGTCAAAAACAGTCATCAATTAAAGCAGAAATTAATTATATAAAATCAGATTCTAGTGCCATTTTTGATTTATCAACCACAGCAAAAAGTGCGAATAAGCTAACGGAACATGTTGATACTCGACTCGTTGAAATAGCTAATGCGCGCTTATTGAATACCCCTCCATCACTCAATAATGATGGCTTTGGTTTAGCTAAAAATGATTATGTTATTGCGAACTATTTTGACGATAACCTTGTTCAAACAGAGCTTTATCCACAAATAATAAAGCACCTCTTGGATCTAACCAATGCCAGCCAATGTCTTGTTTTTGACCATACCATTCGCTCGGTTGAAGATCATTTAACGCGCACAGAAAAGCGCGCTCCTATTCATACCGTACATAACGATTACGTGGCGAGTTCAGCAGAAAACCGTCTTAACATAGAACTGAAAAAAAGCGGCCTAAATGCAAGTGATTATAAAAAGTTTCAGTTTATAAATACTTGGATCCCTTTAGTTGATGTAGTACTCGATAGTCCTTTGGCACTTGGAGATGCAAGAACATTTCACCCCGAACAATCTCAAAAGTTACCGGTGGCTTATCCTGATCGTATCGGGGAAATAGAAGCTTTTAGTTATGACGATAATAATCGTTGGTATTTTTATCCTCAAATGACATCGCAAGAACAACTCAATTTTAAAGTCTTTGATAGCGACCTAGATAGCGCTATTTCAAGGACTCCTCATAGCGCGTTTTCATTGCCAATGAGTGATCAAAAATCAGCTGTGCGGATAAGCATTGAAGTCAGATGCATAGTGTTATTCGACTAAGCTCGACCCTTTTGCCGTTGTTTGGTATGACAAATTAGGTATTGGTCGAGAAACGCCTCAACCCATGCTTGACGCATATAGCCAACAGAAAAATAGCTTGATCAACTTACATAGATCACCGATAGGTCTATTTTAATCACATTCTCGGAGTCACATAAAATGAAGTTCTCTCACTTATTTAAACAAACCCAATTAGGTCCATATACCTTAAGAAATCGTATTGTTTTACCACCACTGACACGTTCACGAAGTGATCAGCCTGGGAATATTCCTAATCAACTGATGGCGCAGTACTATGCTCAACGCTCGGGCGCTGGTTTCATGGTGACGGAAGGAACACAAATTGAACCTAGAGGGCAAGGATATGCGTGGACACCGGGCATTCATAGTGCCGAGCAAATTGCGGGCTGGAAACAAGTCACCAAAGCGGTACATGATGCAGGTAGTATTATCTTTTGCCAATTGTGGCATGTTGGACGCGTCTCTCACACCTCATTACAGCCAGATCAGCAAGCACCTGTTGGCCCATCTGACCTTATAGCAGACACCGTTAAGGTGTTTATTGAAACGGCTCCAGATCAAGGCGCCTTGGCCGACCCAAGTGAGCCAAGATCACTGTCTACCGCCGAGGTTGAAGAGCTTGTACAGATGTATAAACAGGCGGCAATTAACGCCAAAGAAGCTGGATTTGATGGCGTTGAATTACACTGCGCTAATGGCTACCTTGTTAATCAGTTTATCTCTGAGCATACCAATAATAGAACCGATAAGTACGGTGGTACTTTAGCGAATCGTTTACGTTTTCTAAAAGAAATAACCGAAGCGGTTGCCAGTGTTATGGGGCCAGATAAAGTCGGAGTAAGGTTTGCGCCATTATTTGAAAGTACCGACGAAGTCAGAGTGTATTTAGGGTTAGTTGAAAGTGACCCTCACCTAACCTATATCGAAGCGATTAAAATTTTAAATAATATTGGCATTGCTTATTTATCGCTTGCTGAAGCTGATTGGGATAATGCTCCAGATTTACCTGAAAAATTTTATCAAGAAGTCAGATCAACCTTTGATGGCTTAATTATGTATGCAGGTAAATATACCCCAGAAAAAGCGCTTCGAATATTGACTGAAGGTCATGGTGATATTTTTGGTTTTGGCCGGCCATTTATTGCTAATCCAGACTTACCTGAACGCATTAAATACGAATGGCCATTAAATGAAGCCGATCCATCGACTATGTACGGCGGAACCAACAAAGGCTACACAGATTACCCCGTATACATAAAGTAGACAGCTTGTTGCTCAATGCTGAGAAAAGTTGTAGCACTAATTCTGCTATACATTTCCTATACATGAAATAATTAGAGGACTTAATATGAAAAGCATGACCCTTTCTACACCGGGCGGTCTTGACCAGCTCAAGCTTAACCATAGCGCGGAACCTGGCGAACCGGGGCCTGGCGAAATACGAGTACGTATTCGAGCCTGTTCTCTCAACTTTCACGATTATGCAGTGGTTGTCGGAGCCATCTCGACCGAAGACAACCGCATCCCCATGGCGGATGGCGCCGGCGTTGTAGAAGCCATCGGTGAAGGTGTCAGCGAATTTAAGATTGGTGACCCTGTCGTGTCGACATTCTTCCCTGATTGGCTAACTGGCCCCGCTCTTATTGGAAACTTCAGTACCACACCCGGTGATGGCCAGGATGGTTACGCACGCGAGCAGGTTGTCCGCCCAACGAACTGGTTCACCCACGCCCCTAAAGGCTACACCCATGCCGAAGCCGCCACATTGACCACCGCAGGCTTAACCGCATGGAGAGCGCTTGTTGTTGATGGCGGCTTAAAAGCAGGTGATACCGTGCTCACGATGGGCACCGGTGGTGTGTCTATCTTTGCACTGCAGTTTGCCAAGATGATGGGCGCTCGGGTTATTTCTACGTCGTCTTCAGACGAAAAGCTGGAACGGCTCACCGCACTGGGTGCCGACCACACCATCAATTACAAAACCACACCGGCCTGGGGCACTAAGGTTCAGGAAATAACTGGCGGCAAGGGCGTTGACCACGTTATAGAAGTGGGTGGCCCTAGCACTCTGCCAGAATCTATTGATGCCGTGCGCATTGGTGGCCATATCGCGCTCATTGGGGTGTTGACTGGCTGGGCTGGGGATATTCCAACCGCAAAACTGATGGCGAAACAGGTCCGCCTGCAAGGACTGATTGTGGGCAGCCGAAACCATCAGCAAGAAATGATCCGCGCGATTGAAGCAAACGACATGCACCCGATCCTTGACCGGTCATTTGCGCTGGAAGAGATCGCTGACGCGTTCCGCTACCAAGAGTCTGGCAAGCACTTCGGTAAGATCTGCCTAGCGTTTTAATCCGAGCAATATATGGCCAGCCACTTGTGAAACCATTTTTTTGCATCTAATGGGGAATGCGCAAGTTGGTTATGGTGGGCTTAGTCAATCCAATCCGCAGCGGCTTATGGGCCACTGCGGCCTTATAAAGTTGGATTGAGTCTGCGCCACAAAGCAACTATTTTTGCCGGGTGTGGCGCTTAAACAACAGCATCGATAATTTTTTACCGAATGCCGCTAACATTTATGCAGATATAAGCGGCAAGACTATGCACATTGCCAGCACAGGCCATGTGCTTAACTCTTTAACTAGATAGCGTCATTCTCGATTAATAGCTATCAAGTCTATGTTACTGTTTTGAATGAGTCATATTGTTTACATTGAATAGATGAAAGCTTAATTCATCGAGAAACGAATTCAATATTTTTTGTGTCAAGAGTCAAAAAAGCTATGGTATTGATTAGAGAGTAGAGCGGTTTCGTAAGGTATTATATGATGACTGAATGTACAGATGATCAGACATAGAGATAACATGCTAGGCTGTTTTTTTTATTATTTAGTCTTTATACTGCGCGGCTGTTTTGTCTGCGTAGAAAGTAAAAATGAAAAGTTGGATATTTTTAAGTGTGGCTATTTTAACTGAAGTTGTGGCAACTTCTGCACTTAAAGCAAGCGATGGATTTTCAAGAATAATGCCTTCAATCGTGGTTATTGTGGGGTACGTATTATCTTTTTATTTTCTATCCTTGGCGCTAAAAACTATTCCTGTTGGTATTGCTTATGCGACTTGGGCTGGATTGGGTATTGTGCTCATTACGGTGATCGCTTGGGTGATGTATGGGCAAAAATTAGATTTAGGTGCGCTAGTGGGAATGACGTTAATTTTAGCGGGTGTTGTGGTAATGAACTTATTCTCAAGCGTTACTCCGCATTAGTATTAGCGTTAGTACGCAACCAATAACATAGACATTGCGTAGCCGAATTTTTGTGTTTTTATTCACTTTTCTCTCCAAATTTCGAGCCGACGGTGCCCATTTCTAACTAATGCGCAGCGTTTTTAGGCACAACAAAAAGGGCTTAACAATGATAGTCATTGTTAAGCCCTTTTTGTTTAGTGTTAGTCATAGTCTTGGATATAGCCGCTCAAGCCTAAGCGATGAATGGGTTGATCGCCTAGGCTGTAAGCGTTATTACCACGCCATGTCTAAAATCTTACGGCTGGTGGCTAAATCGACTTGGCCGCTTTCAGATAATGCGGTCATGCCATGAGCTTCTAATGCATTAATCACTAGGCTGATTTGATCTTGGGTTACACCGTGATCGCGTAAACGGGTTGGTAAACCCACTTGCTGGAAGAAAGCTTCTGTTTTGTCAATGGCTTGATCCACTCGGCTAGCTTCATCACCTTCAGTGATATCCCAAACGCGTGCTGCGTATTGCACTAATTTAGCGTGTTTTTGTTCTTTCAATACACGCCATAGTGATGGCAATACAACGGCTAACGTTTGTGCATGGTCGATATGGAATAGTGCGGTTAACTCATGGCCGATCATGTGAGTAGACCAATCTAATGGCACGCCTGTACCTATCATGCCGTTTAGAGCAGATGTAGCACTCCACATTAAGTTAGCGCGGGCATCGTAGTTTGTTGGCTCTTCAACGGTAATAGGACCAATTTCAATAAGGGTGCGCATAATGCCTTCTGCCATGCGGTCTTGTACGCGGGCATCAACGGGGTAAGTCGCATATTGCTCAAGCACATGCACAAACGCATCGACAACACCGTTTGCCACTTGAATTTTGGGTAAGCTAAAAGTTAATTCAGGATCTAGCATGGCAAATGTTGGGTAGGCACATGGGTGATTTACTGGGAACTTACCGCCTTGATAGCTTACTACTGCAAAGGCGTTCATCTCAGAACCGGTAGCCGGCAGGGTAGCAATAACGCCAAGTGGGATGACGTTGTCATTAGCCACTGGAACCGGTGTAAATCCGTGATGTAATAAACTTGCTGTGTCACCGTCAAACTGAGTCGCTAGGGCGATAAATTTGGTGCCGTCCATAACCGAACCACCACCGACAGCCAGTAAGAAGTCGATGTTTTCTTTACGGGCAACGTCAACGGCTTTTATTAGGGTGCCGTATGTCGGGTTTGCCTCAATGCCGCCAAACTCAAATACAATGCGGTCACCTAATGCGGCTTTGACTTTATCGAGTGTGCCGAAACGTTGCACGCTGCCGCCACCGTAAGTGATTAATACTCGTGCATTGGCTGGAACAAGTTGGTCTAACTCTGCGATACGGTCTTTGCCGAAAACAACATGAGTAGGGTTACGATAATCAAAATTGAGCATAATGGACGCCTTTTGGTTGAGCGGTGAAACAAAGAGTTGGCTGATTGTTGATGCATAAGTCATTTATGGAAAAGTTTTATATACACAACAACAAGGATAAATTATGTGATTATGATAGCTGATTGAGTCAAAATAAACAGACACAGAGCTATCGAGTTCATGCCTATTCCTATCTATATTGTTTAAATAAGGTGGTTTTTTGGTTAATTTGATACCTTTTACTGCTTTTTTGATAGTATTGGTATGAAGGTTTTTCTAAGGGGAAGGTATGAGTGAAGCAGCAAAATTAATGGCACAACTTGCCCCAACTGAAGGGGTTAATCATACCCATTTATCCGGTGTGCATGTGTTTCGTAGCTCACGGTATGGCGCGCGCGGACCCATGTGCTATTCACAAGGCGTGCTTATTGTCGGCCAAGGTAAAAAACGGGTTTACTTAGACAACCAAAGCTTCGATTACGACCGCCAGCACTCATTAGTGATGACGGTGCCACTGCCGGTAGAGTGTGAAACGTTTGCCAGTATTGAAGAGCCTGTATTAGTATTGATGGTTGATATCGATTTAGTGCAGCTTAATTACATTATCCGACTGATGGATGAGCATCATCAGATCCCTAAAGATTTAAACGAATCGCGCCAGAGTGGCTTTTTTGTTGCTGATAACACTGAAGACATGGATTGCAGCGTTATTCGGCTATTACAGGCGTTACAGTCGCCATTAGAAGCCAAAGTAATGGGTGAGGCGTTAGTGCTTGAGTTATTGTATCGTTTATTAGACTCGCCCAATGCCGCACCGCTTTATGCGTTGTCGCTTAGCCACACTCGTTTATCGAGGGTCGAAAAAGCCCTTAGCTACATTCATAAACATTATGGTGAGTCGGTTGAAGTAGACACTTTAGCTCGTTTGGTCAATATGAGCCCGTCGGCGTTTCATCGTTGCTTTAAAGAGGTCACCGCCTCATCACCGATACAATACTTAAAGAAGATCCGCCTGAATAAAGCCAAAGCGTTATTACAAGTGCAGAATTTGAAGGTTAAAGAGGTATCAACTCAGGTGGGGTACGAAAGCACGGCCCAATTTAGCCGCGAGTTTAAACGCTACTTTGATCAAAGCCCAGGCGAGTGCGGGAGGTTATAATGGCTATTCCTATTCCGAGTCAGTCATGTGCCCCGAGTGGGTACGTTATGTTTTTAGTTAAGGCCACCTAATGATGACAGTACCCACGGAAATGACCTTTTTTGAGTTTTTAACGCCGTTAGTTGCATCAGGGCGGAAGACGATTACTATCCGCGATGCCAGCGAAAACCATTACCAGCCGGGCAGTCACGTGCAGGTGTTTACCCTTGAAAGCCATACCAAGGTGTGTGACATCATTATTTTGGCCGTTGAGCCATTAGCATTTGATGACATTAATGAGTTTCATGCTAGTCAAGAAAGCCTGCCATTAGTTGAGTTAAAGCAACTGATCCAAACTGTGTATCCTAATCAGCAAACCTTGTTTATGATTTCATTTAAATTGCTTGCTGATTAATACTCATTATTATCAAAAAGTTATCAACTAAGATTTCTTCTGCTGTTGATATGCGTGTCCGACTTTGGTTGTAGGTTCAGCTTGCTTTGTTCTATTTTCTGGTTTTAGCCGCAGCATTAGCCCCTCATCAGTAACTCAATAAGCAATACCTAAAACATGACCTGCTTAACAAATGTGCACCAATAACCGTGTTAGTTTGCATATCTATTAGCTAGTTCACATTTTAGCTATCTCTAAAGTGATATTTTGGTTTCCTGCTTAGGGTATGCGTATTTTATTTAGCGCTTTTTATCAATGGTTTTGCTCTCAGGGCTCATTCAGTTAGGATTTTTTATGTCTCCAATTATTCAATCAGCCAGCCAGGAGTTGATTAAACCTTATCAATCTAATATTACCGTACCCAATTGGATGATCAGCTCTATGGAGCGGGTCATGCAGTTTTATGTTGATAAAAACCTGCGCCTCGACACCATTTCTACTGACCGCATGCCTAAGCCCATCGAAGGCAAAAAATACATGTTGTATGCGCACATTCCGTTTTGCCATACTTTGTGTTCGTTTTGTACCTTTCACCGGTTTTTATTCCGCGAAGATAAAGCGCGCGAATACTTTGTTGCGCTGCGTAAAGAAATGCAAATGGCCAAAGATTTAGGCTATGAGTTTGAATCTATGTACATTGGCGGTGGCACCACCACAGTGCTTGAAGATGAATTAGCCCGCACCATCGAACATGCAAAAACCCTATTTCCTGGCATTAAAGAAGTGTCTTGTGAGTCTGATCCGCAGCATTTGGCCAACCCTGAATTTAAGCAATTAAAAGGACTGGTCGACAGAATGTCGATTGGGGTACAAAGCTTTGATGATGGCATTTTAAAAATGACCGATCGCTTAGACAAGTTTGGTTCTGGCCAACAAACCTTTGACAATATTATGGCGGCCAAAGAGCTGTTTCCTATTATCAATGTGGATTTAATTTTTGGTTTTCGTGGTCAAACGGATGAAATTATCCAGTCAGATCTTGAAATTGCCTCAAAACTCGACCCACGCCAAATTACTACTTATCCGCTAATGATCACTCACCAAACCCGTAAAAGCGTTAAAAATCAGCTGGCTGCACCCCAAGGTGAAATGGTCAATCAGTACCGACAGATTTTAAACCACTTGACGGGGCAATACACACAGTTATCGGCTTGGGCATTTGGTAAAACTAATAACGAAGGCTTTGATGAGTACGTTATTGATTATGATGAGTATCTCGGTGTAGGTTCTGGTTCATTTAGTTTTTTAAATGACACGCTATACGTGAATACATTTTCGCTGAAAAAATATCAACAACGTATTGCCGAAGGCCGTATGGCGGTTGAGCAACAGAAAAAATACCAGCTAAAAGAAGTCATGCAATATCGCTTTTTGCTGGGTATGTTTTCTGGGCGTTTATCACGTAAATATTTTCGCGATACTTTCAACGTTAATTTAGACACCGCCTTGTTTAAAGAAATGGCCTCAATGAAAGCGATGGGGGCACTTAAAAATGACCCAGTTAACCCAGATGAACTGATTGTGACCGATAATGGCAAAATGTTGGGGCTATTGATGATGAAGGAGTTTTACTCCGGCATGGACAATGTGCGTGCCCAATTGCGTCAACCACTTGCCACTGGTGATATGTAATCTCAGTTCGGGATAATCAACGCTTATCAAAGTACCATTTGCCTTGTTATCTGCGTTGTATTGACTTGCAATAGACCCGCTATTGATGCTGCTATTCACGCGTGAATACGCCTTGTTAGCAAAAAAAATAGCAAGTTTGATATAAAATTAACTTAAATATTTTTATGTTAGTTTAATAATCCCATCTCTTAACCCGTATTGAGATCATCGAGATAACCAAAGGCCGTGTTAATCACGGCCTTTTTGTTATACTCAAGGTTCTTTTTATCGACGCTTTTTTAGGTGAGTTGCATGGCCAATATTCTTTTACTTGCCAATATCAATTGTGATCGCATTCTAGTGCTTGATAAGCCACTAAAAACCGGTGGCCGTTTTCATTATCAAGATGGTGGATTACGTTTAGGCGGTGGTGGTGCGAATACCGGATTGGGCTTAGTGTGGGCTCAACACAAGGTGTCACTGGTGAGTGAAGTCGGTAGTGACGACATAGGTGACTGGATTTTAGCTAAGGCCAGCACCTTAGGGCTCGATTGTCGTTTGGTGCACCGCTTTAGTGGCAATACTTGTGAAATGTTACTGGTGATGACACCCGATGGTGAACGGACCATTATTCGACCACAGCGACCTATTTTTGAACTTCCCGCGCCACCCGACTGGCAACATTGGGATGCTTTTTATATTAACTCCTCAGCAAAAGGTGCCGGCGCTTGGGCGGCAAATGCTATTGCGTCTAATCCTAACTGCAAAGTGATATCTCAACTGGCAAAAGATGAGCGCAACCGTCCTTGTCATGTGCTGATCGCATCGATTACCGATATGCAAGGTCGTTGCAACCAAGATCCATGGTTGTTTGCGCAAGCGATTGGCGGCGATGCATTAGAATATTTTATTGTTACCGATGGCGACCAAGGGGCGATGGTGTATAGCGCGGATGGCAAACAACATGTTCCAGCCGTTACAGCCGATGTGGTCGACACTACTGGTGCTGGCGATGCCTATGCCTCTGGGGTGACCCATGGCTTATGTCAGCAGATGTCGATTACCGATGCAATGCATGAAGGAGCTTTGTGGGCATCGTTTGCTGTTGCAACCAAAAGCTCAATTCCAGGCGAGGCACTAAAACAGTATCTAGCCTAAGGTCAACTTGGGTTAAGTTAAGGTTTGCAGGCGAACGCTGCGCATTGCTAAGTATATGCGGATAACTAAAATAGTATTGGTTTGTCATTTTAGTGTCATTGTTGGCCTTTATGATGAGCCCGTCTAAACAACTTTTATAGCATCCAATGGTTCAGACCATTTTTAGCTATTATTTTTGCTATATTATCTCCCATTTTATTGATGGCCTTACTCTTCTACAGTAAGGCTTTTTTTTGTCTGAAAATTGGGTATATTGGCACTGTGTAATCATACTTAAGCAAGGACATGCTGGATGAGTGAGCGATTGGTAAAGTGTATTTCTGGGCTGTATTTAGGTGACCAAGTGCAAATGCATAACGGAGTTGCCAGTTGTATTAATCAAAAACATGCCGTTAAGCTTTTGACCGTGCAGTTTGACCGGGTAGTAGGCAATCGTGAGGCCGACCCTAAACATCACGGTGGTCTCGACAGAGTGCTACATCATTTTCCGCGTGAACATTATGGCCAATACCGGCGCTGGGATTTAATGCCAACCTTTGGTGATGCACCTTCAATGGGCGAAAACATCAGTACAGTTGGCCTTAATGAAGCACAGGTTAATATCGGCGACATTGTCCAAATTGGCGATGTTACCTTACAAGTCACTCAGCCTCGCTCGCCTTGTTTTAAACTCAATTTACAGTTTGGTCAGCCTAAATTTGCCTTAGCCATGCAAGAAAGTCGCATGTGCGGTTGGTTTTATCGGGTGCTGTCTGAAGGCGATATTCGTTCTAGTGATAGTATTGTATTGCTGGAGAGGAAAACGGATATTAGCGTGGCTAAAGCCATGCAGATTTATTTTTTAGCTGAATTTGATGCTGCGCAATATCAGCTGCTGCTTGAATGTGACGGTTTAGCGCAAAGTTGGGTTAATTCATTGCAGCGCAGACTTGATCAGCAAAGCATAGAAGATTGGGCAATGCGCTTATATGGCAAAGCGAGTTAGAGAATAACAATATAATAAAAAAATGATAAGGAATATCAAATGGCCGAACCGATAAGCGAAGTTAGCAAGCAAGCGAGAGATATGGGTTTATTGATCCATGCAGCCAGTTTTGTGGGGTATGTTTTTCCTTTGGGCAGTGTTCTAGGACCTTTAATTGTCTGGTTAATGAAACGTGATGAATTTGAGTTTGCCAACCAATGCGGAAAGAATTGTCTTAATTTTAAATTGAGCTTAATGGTTTATGCCCTGGTATCAGCAATATTGATTTTGATTGGCGTGGGAGTATTACTGTTAGCGGCGTTGGCATTGCTTGATATTATTTGTACCATTATCGCGATGGTGAAAGCTAGCGATGGCATCGCTTACCAATATCCGCTCACGATTCGGTTTCTGAAGTAACCCGTACTATAAACATAAAGTGATGGCCAATAATCATAAGCTTTAAAAACGCCACTCAAATGAGTGGCGTTTTTTTATGGCTATTGATTAACGCATTACACTTTAAAGCGCGCCACTAGGGTATCAAGACGAGTGGCTAACTGATTCAATGATTTGCTTGCATGCGCAGCCGCATGAGCAGTATCTGCTGTACGTTGAGTAATATCGTTGATTTCAGTCACATTGCGATTGATGTCTTCAACTACGGTTGATTGTTCTTCTGTCGCGGCAGCAACTTGAATGTTCATATCGCTAATCAGCGCAATACGTTGACTAATACCACTTAACGAATGACTTGCCTCATCAACAGCTGTAACACCTTCGAGTGAGCGGCTACGAGATTGCTCCATCGCATTAACGGCACGACTGGTTTCTGATTGAAGCTTATCAATCATGGTTTGCACTTCGTTGGTCGATGCAGCCGTTCGAGAAGCCAAGTTACGCACTTCATCTGCAACAACAGCAAAGCCTCGTCCGGCTTCGCCTGCGCGAGCGGCTTCAATCGCCGCGTTAAGTGCAAGTAAGTTAGTTTGCTCTGATATGGCACGAATAACATCTAAAATGCTGCCAATTGACTTAGTGTGCGTTGCTAACGACTCAATCACTTCACCGACTTGTTCAACATCTTTAGATAATTGATTAATAGTTGAACGTGCACGAGTGACCACTTTTTGACCATCAATCGATTCGGTATCAGCATCTCGAGCGGTAACCGCTGCTTGAGCTGCATTGGTCGCAATTTCATTAACCGTAGCACCCATTTCGTTAATTGCGGTGACAACCATGATGGTGCGGTCTTTTTGTAATTGGCTATCATCTAACGTTTGATGGGCTTGGTTTGATACATCAACTGCCGATAAACCTAGCTGCTCGCTGGTTTTGGCCACTTCGACTACCGTATCTTGAATTTTGCTGATAAAACTATTAAAACCACGGGCAAGCTGGGCTATTTCGTCATCTCCAGTAACAGGGAGTCGTTGGCGTAAATCACCTTCACCTTCACCAATGTTACGAAATAGCTCGGCAATATGGGCAATCGGACGACTGACCGAACCGGCAACGACAATCGAAATCGCAATAAACACCGCTGCGATAAGTATTGTCCACAGTAAAATTTGATACGCAGACTCTTGTAGCAAGGCAAAGACTTCCGCTTCAGGCACTTGAGCAACTAAGTACCAGTCCATTGATTCAATGTAGCTGCTGGCGATCAGCATATTCTGGCCATCGACTTCCGCTTTGACCAAATTAAAGTCTCTTTGGTTTAACAGCTGGTTAGTATTGGCGTTAGGGTACAAGCTGCTAAGTTTACTCTTACCCACTTTACGCGTGTCTTGATGCAGTTTTACGTCACCCTTGGCATCCACTAAATAGACAAAACCGCTATCTTCTATTTTAAATGAAGCCAGTAAATTAACCATGTCATCTAATGATTTGGCTAAACTAACAAGCCCACGACCATTGGGTTGTTGGTAACTAATAAATAGTTTTACTTCACCATTGGCTTCGGTAAAGATACTCAGCATTCGCTCTTGTTTGCTATCACGGTAATCAAAAAACCAGCTGTCTTGCTCTGGGGTTAACACGCGTAAAAACCCGTCTTGGGTATAATAGGCTGCACTTTCACGATCGGCATAAGACGCTTGAGCCAAGCCGAATTGATCTTTTACGTCATTAAGTTGTGCAATCACGAGACTTTCTTGGTCTGCTGGACGACCATTTTCAAGCCATCCAAGTAACATTCGGCTATTAGCGAGTTGTTCCGAAGCATTTATTAAACCACTAATTTCGAGGTCGACTTGATTGCGGATTTGCATAAGCAAGCTCGGCATTTCTGAGTTTAACATGCGCTGTTCGACGATTTGTTTTGCACTTCGTTGGCTCAGCAGTCCGACTAACATCGTCGACAGCAGTACAGCGAACGTTACCGTAAGCAAGATTTTTTGCTTAATGGTAAGGGTATTAAATGTATTCATCTACAACAGCCTCTTGGGAGTATCTTTATGATATATGGGAATATTATGGCAATAAATTGATAGTTATTTTGTCAGCAAACGCATTGAGTCATTTCAGCGTTAAATAATAAAGGCATATTAAACTGTCGATGTATCGATAATAGTACTGAGTTCACATGCAACAGGCTCGCAATTAGCTGCGTGAATCAGTCTTGATATCAGCATAACGTTTAAGTTTGAAATAACCGGCTTTACGCCAAGTCGATTTCACTGCGTTAACTTATTTCTCTATTTGAGTACGGAAACAAAATAGTCTTTTTGTGTAGGTTGTTCTGATTTTATGTGGCGCATGATAGTCGATAAAACAAAAAAAACGCACTACTATTTTGTGTGCGTTTTTTTGACGGTGCCAATAATTTAGCTATTGGTTAACTTACATATTGGGATAGTTTGGCCCGCCGCCGCCTTCTGGTGTAACCCAAGTAATATTTTGGCTCGGGTCTTTAATGTCACAGGTTTTACAATGAATACAATTTTGAGCGTTAATGACAAACTTTTTGTCACCGGCTTCTTCAACGACTTCATAAACACCTGCCGGACAATAACGTTGTGCGGGTTCATCAAATTTGGCTAAATTGACCGAAATAGGGATGCTTTTGTCTTTTAGATGTAAATGACACGGCTGATTTTCTTCGTGATAAGTGCTCGACATATACACTGACGATAACTTATCAAAGCTCAATTTCCCGTCAGGTTTAGGGTAATCAATTTTGGTGTAATCGCTGGCCAATCCCATTGTGGCATAGTCTGGCGTCGTGTCTCTAAAGGTCACTGGAAACTTGCCGCCAAACCAATTTTGGTCGATATAGTTAAAAGCGCCACCCAGTAGAGTACCAAACTTGTGTAATGCGGGACCAAAATTACGCGATTGGTATAGTTCTTCGTGAAGCCAGCTCTCTTCAAAACGTTGTTGGAAGCAATCTAGATCTTTACCACCTTCTAAACCTGCAATTAAGCCTTCACCTAAGGTTTTAGCCGCGATAATACCGCTTTTAATTGCAGTATGGGTGCCCTTAATTTTGGCAAAGTTAAGCGTGCCAGCATTACAGCCAATAATTAACCCACCTGGGAAACTCATTTTAGGCAATGAATTTAAACCGCCTTTGGCAATGGCCCTTGCACCATAGGATAAGCGCTCACCACCCGTTAATGCTTTGGCAATAACGGGATGAGTTTTATAGCGTTGAAATTCATCAAATGGACTGAGATGAGGATTTTTATAATTCAAATCGATTATCAACCCGACAGCGACTTGGTTGTCTTCCATGTGATAGAGAAATCCACCTCCTGATGAGCCATTCACCAGTGGCCAACCGCCAGTGTGAACCACTTTACCCTGTTGATGTTGCTCGGCAGGAACCTTCCAAATTTCTTTAAAGCCTAAGCCATAGTGCTGCGGCGTTTTGCCATTGTCTAAATGATATTTTTGGATCAATTGTTTACCCAAATGACCACGACAGCCTTCTGAAAAAACGGTGTATTTGGCATGTAACTCCATACCTGGCATGTAGCTGTCTTTAGGTTGGCCGTCTTCACCGACGCCCATATCACCGATTAAAATACCTTTAACACTGTTGTCTTCATTAAACAGCAATTCACTGGCGGCAAACCCTGGGAAAATCTCTACGCCCATGGCCTCTGCTCTGTTGGCTAACCAACGGGCTAAGTTAGCAACACTAATAATGTAATTGCCATCATTGTGCATTGTTTTAGGCACTAAGCTATTTGGTATTAAGCGTGATTGCGTTTCTGAATTAAGCAAATAGATTTCGTCATGTGTGACTTTGGTGTTTAGCGGGATATCTGAGTCACGCCAATCATTAAACAATTCGTCTAGTACATCGGGTTCAAATACTGCACCCGATAAAATATGTGCGCCAACCTCAGAGCCTTTTTCTACCACGCAAACGGTGATTTCTTTATCGGCATCTTTAGATATTTGCATTAAACGACAAGCAGTTGCTAAACCCGCTGGGCCTGCACCGACAATTACTACGTCGAACTCCATTGACTCGCGTTCCATGTTCTCACCTTTCCAAGTTTCCCGTTCATCGCGGGTTTATTGTTTTTATATAATGATAAGTAAACGATCGTTTGTTCTTTACTCACCTTACCGCAAAATTCGCTTTTGTCACAGTAGCAAACACAATCTTGTCAGCGTGAGTCGAGTCACAAAAAAATAACCCTATAGTCTTTTAAATTAAGATATTCACCTAAAGGGGTATTTGTGAAACCGCAATTAGGCCTATAATTGGATCTGACGGTTCTCCGAGCTTTTTGCCCTACGTCAATGATATGGGCAGTTAGCCGTGGTAATTTTGCCACCGGGGTGAGTAAAGAAATGCACTCACCTCCCACACTTGGAAAGGTTAACATGTCCCAATTACAAGACAGCTTTGGTCGAAGATTTCACTATTTGCGGATGTCAGTTACTGATGTTTGTAATTTCAAATGTTCTTATTGTTTGCCCGATGGGTATAAACCCGATGGCAAGCCTAGCTTTTTAACGCTTAATGAGATTGAAAATCTCGTTGCAGGCTTTGGAGAGGTCGGCACTCAAAAAGTTCGAATCACCGGTGGTGAGCCCACTCTGCGCAAAGACTTCACAGATATTGTGCGGATCGTTGCCGCAAATCCTAATATTAATACCGTAGCAATGACCACCAATGGTTATCGTTTACAGCAACATGCTAAAGAATGGTATGACGCTGGTTTACGGCGTATTAATATCTCTGTTGATAGCCTAGATCCTAAAATGTTTTATCAAATTACCGGCGAAAACAAATTCGACCAAGTGATGCGGGGTATTGATGCCGCACTTGAGGCGGGGTTTGAGCGGGTTAAAGTCAATGCCGTGTTACTTAAAGGCTTAAACGATAGAGATTTACCACGTTTTTTGCAGTGGATTAAACATACACCTATCGATTTACGTTTTATTGAGTTAATGGAGACGGGTTTAGGTCACGATTATTTTAACGCGCATCATCTAGCTGGTGTGGACATAAAAAAACAACTTGAGCAACAAGGCTGGTTATATGATCTGCCAAGTGTTGATGATGGTCCTGCGCAAAACTTCAGTCATGCAGATTACCAAGGTCGTATTGGGCTAATTATGCCTTACGCTAAGAATTTCTGTGCCAGCTGTAACCGCTTACGTGTGTCTGCAAAAGGTAAATTACATTTATGTTTGTTTACTGAAAATGGCGTCGATTTGCGTGATTTATTGCAAAATCCTTCGCAGCAAGATGAATTAATAAGTCGTTTACACGGTCAATTAGCCCAGAAAAAAGAAACCCATTATTTACATCAAGGTATTACCGGTGTGACTCAGCACCTTGCTTCTATTGGTGGTTAAGCGGTTATTGAGCTAAACAGACGGATGACGCACAATATAGTGGTGCTCAGTCGATAGAGATTGAATTTGATTAAGGCAATTACAGTATGAGCAATCGTTTTACCCATATTAACGCCGATGGCAATGCCCATATGGTCGATGTGACTGAAAAAGCGGTCACTGAGCGTGAAGCCCGCGCTGAAGCCTTTATTGATATGGCTCCTGAGACTTTAGCCATGATCATGAATGGCAGTCATCACAAAGGTGATGTGTTTGCGACCGCACGTATTGCCGGGATTCAAGCGGCTAAAAAAACGGCTGATTTGATCCCATTATGTCATCCCTTGATGCTGACTAAGGTGGAAGTTGAGCTTGAAGCTCAGCCTGAGAATAACCGCGTGCGCATTACCAGTTTGTGTAAATTGTCAGGCAAAACCGGTGTCGAAATGGAAGCGTTAACGGCGGCATCTGTCGCCGCATTAACCATTTACGACATGTGTAAGGCGGTACAAAAAGACATGATTATTTCTCAAGTTAGGTTACTGGAAAAACGCGGCGGTAAATCAGGCCATTTCCAAGCTTAATCGGTCAATGATTACTCGGGTAAACCTCGATAGATGTTATGAATAAAGACAGTGAGAAACCACTATGATCCAAGTGTTATTTTTTGCGCAAATTCGTGAGTTATTAGGCAGCGCTAAAGTTGAGCATACTGCCGAGAATATTGATACCGCTGAAGCGTTACGTGCAGCGCTTGCCGCCACTGATGACAAGTGGGCCAAAGTGTTGGCATCAGACAAATTACTGGTGGCAATTAATCAAACCATGAGTCAGTGGGATTCACCGGTGAAAGACGGCGATGAAGTGGCCTTTTTCCCTCCGGTTACAGGGGGGTAATATGGAACAGTGTAATCCTCAAATTAATGTGCGTGTTCACACTGAAGATTTTTGTGTCGCCGATGAGTATGGGTTACTTGCCTGCAATAATCAGGACGGCGCCGTGGTCAATTTTGTCGGTAAAGTACGTGACTTTAATGATGGCAGTGCCGTAACCGATTTAACCCTAGAGCATTATCCTGGGATGACCGAGTCGGTATTAATGCAGATTAGCCAACAAGCTTGCGATCGTTGGCCATTAAGCAAAGTGACAATTATTCATCGAGTTGGTACTCTGATGCTTGGCGAACAAATCGTGTTTATCGGTGTGACCAGTGCTCATCGTAAAGCGGCATTTGCAGCTTGCGAGTTTTTAATTGATTTTTTAAAGACCAAAGCGCCTTTTTGGAAACTTGAAGCCGGTGATACTGGCCGTAAGTGGGTTGAGGCGCATGATAGCGATCAGCAAGCCGCTAAAATGTGGCAAAAGTAGTATTTATCCATATTACTGGTACATAGCAAGGATAAGCCCTCAATGTCTTTCATTAACACCATTATTCAGATTTATTATCGGCTTTTGCAGCGGCTTCATACCAGTGGTATCGCGGCGTTGCTCGCGATATTACTGGTGGGATTCAGTTCAGTAAGCGTGGCCAATGACGCCCCCGCCATTGCCGCCGCGGCCAATATTCAGTTTGCTGTAGACGAGATAGCGATACGTTTTCAACGGAAAACGGGGTTGGCTGTGCGGGTAAGTTATGGTTCATCGGGTAATTTTGTTACTCAAATTCAGCATGGTGCACCGTTTGAAATGATGCTCAGTGCTGATGAGAGTTATATTGATAAGTTACATCAAGCGGGTTATACCCAAGATAGTGGGGTTATTTATGCTATTGGCCGACTTGCCCTTGCTGCGCCTAAAAAATCGCCGTTAATTTTGGACGCTAATTTAGTTGGGCTAAGGCAATTAATCGACGATGGAAAATTGTCTCGTTTTGCGATAGCCAATCCCGATCATGCCCCCTATGGTGAGAGCGCGCGTGAAGTGCTCAAAGCAAAAGGCTTATGGGATATGTTGCAGCCCACCCTGATTTTAGGCGAGAATGCTGCACAAGCCACCCAATTTACCATTAGCGGCTCCACTCAAGGCGGGATAGTGCCGTTATCCTTAGTGCTAACGCCTGCATTTGCTAAGCGCGGAAACTATGTTGTTATCCCTGATTCGTTATATCAACCTCTCAATCAACAGATGGCATTAATGCCTAATGCATCTAAAACTACCGAGCGATTTTATCAATACATGCAATCAGCTGAGGCGCAGGAAGTGTTAACTCAATTTGGGTTTAATTTACCGCAACCTACTATTAAGAAGGGTGCTTAATGGATTGGCAAGCTCTGTGGCTGTCGGTCAAACTGAGTTGTTTTACCGTAATATTATTAATTCCGTTGGCCATTATGGTTGGACGATGGTTGGCGTACCGGCAGTTTAAGGGTAAGTCATGGCTTGAGGCTTTGATCATGGTGCCGTTAGTGTTGCCGCCGACGGTTATTGGCTATTACTTGCTGGTAGGGTTAGGTAATCAGAGCGTGATAGGCCAATGGGTTGAACAATTAACGGGCCAGCAGCTGGTGTTTCATTTTTCAGGCTTAGTGATCGCTTCTATCATCGTCAATATCCCTTTTGCGGTTCAACCTATTCAACGTGCTTTTGAAACCATTCCCATTGATATTCGTGATGCTGCGGCCTGCTGTGGCATGAGTCGATTACGTATTTTTCTTCGAGTCGAATTACCTATGATATGGCCTGGAGTATTAACCGCAGTGGTGCTGTGTTTTTCTCATGTACTAGGCGAGTTTGGTGTGGTGTTAATGCTGGGCGGTAATATTGCCGGTGAAACCAAGACTATCTCGATAGCAATTTATGACAGTGTGCAGGCATTTGATTTTGATTCCGCAGGAATGATGTCTTTGGTATTACTCTTGTTTGCAGTGAGTGCTTTAGCGCTGACTACGAGTATGTCGAAGCGTTTAGGAGGGCATTATGGTGCCTCGCAGCGCTGATCTTATATGTGATATTTCACAAACTTCTCCTATTCCACTTGAAGCGCATTTTAGTTGCCGCGCCGGTGAGGTATTAGCGGTTGTTGGTCCTTCCGGTGGTGGTAAAACCACCTTGCTAAGAATGATAGCCGGTTTGAGCTTACCTCAACAGGGACAAATCCACTGTGGTGATCTGCTATGGTTTGATGCACAACAGTCGATTTCGTTAACGCCACAGCAACGGCATATTGGTTATATGCCGCAGCATTTTGGTTTGTTTCCGCATTTATCAGCGTTAGATAATGTCATTTCTGGGCTTGACCATGTCCCCAAAGCATTGCGAAAATCGCGTGCTTTAGATTGGTTAGAGCGCGTCAACTTGCAAGGTTTGCCTGATCGCTTACCCGCTCAATTGTCTGGCGGACAACGTCAACGAGTCGCGCTGGCTCGTGCACTGGCTCGCGAGCCGACTATTTTGCTGCTTGATGAACCCTTTTCTGCCGTAGACAAAGAAACTCGCGAGCGCTTATACATTGAGTTAGCTCGCTTAAAACAACAATTATCTATACCTGTCATCATGGTAACCCATGATATGCATGAGGCGTTGTTACTGGCCGATAAGATGATATTGATTAGCCAAGGTAAAATGTTGCAACAAGGCAAGCCATTTGAGGTGTTATCTCACCCCAATGACGAAGCGGTGGCCAGGCAGATGGGCTTGAGGAATATTTTTGATGGTCAAGTTGTAGAGCAAGACATTGAACGCAACATGACCAAGTTTACTTTGGGTGATGAACTCATTGTCAGCGACAGTGCACCACGATTAACCATCGGCCAATCTATCCGCTGGGTGATCCCAAATCAAGGTATTCGCTTTAACGCCATTAGCAGTGGTCGTTTGTGTAAAAGCTTAAATAAATTAGAGGTATTAATTGAATCTGTACTGGTGATGGGTGAATCATCACGGGTGATAGCATCTGTTGTCGGTATTGGGTCGATCATCAATACCGATGTGCCGACTCATTTGGTGCATAAATTAGCCTTGGCGGCAGGCGTGCAAACGACTATTGCTCTCAAGTCAGATCAAATTCACATTTTAAGTGTGCAGTCTTGATTTTGATAATAAAAGCAAATAAAACAATAGTTTGATCGCGTTTTGGCGCTATTTCTGAATAATAACATGACCATTGACGCGTCAATATGGCTTGTTGGCAACATCAATGACGGGTTTACGATAAAATGTTGCCATTTGTGCCATTTGTGCCATTTGTGCCATTTGTGCCGTTATTATCGATTGACCTGACCTCTTATTTCGAGAAAATGTTATGTGACGACGGCCCATCGCGCCGAAAAATAATATTTATGATCAATTATTAATCTTAGATTTCTTGGGACTTCGTCTGCTCTTAGGTAGAGTGGTCATGTAATACCATTTTCAATTATATAGAGGCTCGTGATGGTTCGGTTGCTGCTAGCAATATGCTTTCTTCCTTGTGCCGTGATGGCGACACCGTCTATGCACTCTTTATTGATCAATGGCGACTTTTTAAAGCCAATAACGGTCATGGAACAATTAGAGCAACAAGATGAAGGCACCATTTGTGACTTTGATGTTGATGTTGAAGAAGGCTTGCTGGTGTATAAAATTTCTATGGTTAACGTAGAGACACACCGAATACATAAATACCAATACCGAGCCTTAGACGGTACATTATTAGCTGAAAAATCGTCAACTTATGCCTCTGATGATATTGGCCAAGTGAATGCGGCAAAAATGCTCCAAGCCAAGCATATGAAGTTTTCAGAATTAGTGACTCTCGCGATTGAAAATCAGCAAGGATATTTAACACAGGCGGAATTGGACCACGATTTGTCAATTAGTTATCTCGAACTAAAATTACTCAATCAAGATAGTAGAAATACCATTGCTTTCGATATTGAAACCCTACGTCCACTACCTTTGCTCAAATGGGATTAAAGACTCTATGACTATGCGTATTTTATTGGTTGAAGATGATGCTACTACATTAAAGTATGTAGCCGATGGATTTACTGCTCAGAAATATCAAGTCGATAGTGCGACGGATGGTCAAGAAGGGCTAACGTTAGCGAAACATAACCAATATGATTTGTTGATCCTCGATCGTATGCTACCTAAGTTAGACGGCTTAACATTATTATCTGCTCTGCGTACCAGTGGGAATAATACTCCGGTACTCATTTTATCGGCATTAAGCCACGTTGATGAGCGTGTAAAAGGTTTGCGTGCGGGTGGTGATGATTACATGACTAAGCCATTCGCCTTTGCGGAATTATTAGTGCGTGCTGAAAAGCTTATTCAACGCAATGTGGTTGAACCTGCTGCCACAGATATTGAGGTTGGTAGTTTGAAGATGGAATTACTCACCCGTAAAGTTACCCTGGATGATAGCGAGTTAATGCTACAACCAAAAGAATTTCAATTGCTTAAATATTTAATGGAACACCCGAATCAAGTGATTAGTCGGACATTATTATTTGAAGCAGTATGGGACTACCATTTTGATCCTCGTACCAACGTGATTGATGTGCACATCGCCAAATTACGTCGCAAATTTGAAGAACTTGGGCATGGTGAGCTAATTGAAACCGTAAGAGGGGC
The DNA here is from genome assembly GCF_040310145.1 of Shewanella sp. S1-49-MNA-CIBAN-0167. Classification (NCBI taxonomy): domain Bacteria; kingdom Pseudomonadati; phylum Pseudomonadota; class Gammaproteobacteria; order Alteromonadales; family Shewanellaceae; genus Shewanella; species Shewanella sp. S1-49-MNA-CIBAN-0167. The sequence goes on from NZ_JBEOPO010000018.1 coordinate 70,368, forward strand.
TGGTTATCGCCTTTGCAAAAGGCATTAAGCCTTACCAAAGTAGTGCGTGGCGGATCACGCTTATCTTCTCGACTTTAGTCACCATACTCATTGTTATGTTGGTGCTCAGTCTCTATCGACAGTTAGTTATTGAGCAACAAAATCAGGTAGACAAACATCTTTCTGCAGAAATGCAGCGCTATCAGCAGTTAGCATTAACGGTTAACCGTCGTAGTTTTGCCGCTCAAATTCGTGCTGCCGATCCAAAAACGGCATTGATTGCCTGGCGCAACAGTGTCGATATGGTTGGCGCACTGACTTTCTTACCCGAAAACATGCCACAACTGCCCGAAACCAAAGATTTCCCTATTTTTACTGGCGGCCCAGATAAGCTGCATATCCTGACTGGCGGTCTAGTCATTACTCGTTATGGCCCAGTACTCATTGCTACGCGAACCGATCAGCTTGCAGCGTTAATTGAGAAATTTATTAATGCGGCGTTTTGGGCGGTGGCGTTTACGTTAGGGCTCACGCTAGCATTAGGTTATATTTTCTCTAAAGCCATTCTTAGGCGACTGGTCGAATACAACCGCTTAAGTGAACAAATTGAAGCTGGACATTATGAAACGCGTTTGCCGGTAAGTGAAAGCCAAGATGAATTTGACATGCTTGCGCGGCAATTTAATTTGGTGCTCGACACTTTAGAGCAAAACTTACGTGCCGTTCGCGGCGTCAGCGATAACATTGCCCATGATTTACGCACCCCGCTATCGCATTTGCGCATAGGCATAGAACAGTTGTCGCAAAAACCTACGTCTGAGCTTGCAGATGCCACTGCTGAGTTGCTAGAAGAGTTAGACCATTGTCTGGGGACATTTGATGCCATGTTATCGTTAACTCGCATTGAAGAAGGCCAGCAAATGCTTGATTTACAGCCGGTGAGATTACAGCAAATCTGCCAAGATTTATTTGAGATGGCTGAGGTTATTGCAGAGAGTCGCGATCAAGTGCTGAAAATCAGTTTAGAAGGTGATATTCACGTTAATGGTGATAAGTATTTATTGTTCCAAGCTTTGTTTAATCTAGTGGATAACGCGATAAAGTATTCACCCGAGGGTGCTACAATCAGTATTATTCAGCACGGTAAACATATTCAAATTAGTGATAATGGACCGGGTATTATTGACGAAGATAAAGAGCGGGTATTTGACCGTTTAGTCCGCTTAGACCCAAGTCGTCATTTCAAAGGCACGGGTTTAGGCTTGTCGATGGTAAAGGCTATTTTGTCGCGTCATAAAGCGACGATTTCATTACATGATAATAACCCTGGTTTATTGGTGAGTATTCACTTTAAATAATCCTGCGGGTATCCCCCCTTTAATCCTTGTTGGATAATCTATGTATCAAGTGATCAGTGACCAAACAGACTTTATTGTCATCAGTAAGTCCGTTAATGTTCATTTTCATAGTCAAGATGGCAGCGCTGGGGTGATTGCTCAGGCAGAGGCTGATTTAGGTTATAAGCTTTACCCTGTTCATCGTCTCGATACTCCGACATCCGGTTTGCTGGTGGTGGCTAAATCACCACAAGCTGCTAGTGTGTTTACCCAAATGTTTACTCAGCATAAAGTTCAAAAATATTATCTGGCAATCGCTTGCGGTAAACCTAAAAAGAAACAAGGTTGGATTATTGGCGACATGGCTAAGTCGCGTCGCAGTATGTATAAATTACTGCGGACCAGCAGCAACCCCGCCGTAACGCAGTTTTTCAGTCAGAGTATTGCCCATGGTATGCGGCTGTATTTACTGAAACCGCTCAGTGGCAAAACCCATCAATTGAGAGTGGCTTTAGCCAGTATTGGAGTGCCTATTTTAGGCGATCAACTCTATGGCAATGAGCTTAGTGACAGGTGCTATTTACATGCTTATAGTTTGCATTTTACTTATCGAGATCAGGCTTATGTTTTTCAACAACCGCCCTCATTAGGTCAACAGTTTTTGTTGTCAGCATGCCAACAGCTTATGGCTAATCAATGGCAATCACCTAATGATTTACCGTGGCCGAGTAAAGACTAGTTGTCTTTTATTAGCCTGTGGCACCGCCGGTTTATTATCCCGAGCAGAGGTTACAGAGAGGGTTAATAGGCTGAAGTCTTGTTAATGGGCTAAAGTTTATGATGTGCAAAGGCAGGTGAAACGCTTGTATCGATTAAGATTGCTCTATTGAGCTAGCGGCAATCGATTCATCTATTGAGTCCATTGAGCAAATCGTATTACGACCTTTGCTTTTAGCAAGGTACATGGCATCGTCAGCGAGCTGTAATAACTGTTCAATAGTGAGGTGAGTTTTACAGGTTGCATAGCCAGTGCTTAGGGTCATATTAATGGTGTTTTTTTGCCAAATAATAGATAAGTCGTTTATTCTATCTTGCACTTTCTCAGCAACTATTTGGGCTTCATCTGTATTAGTGGATGGCAATATAACCAGAAACTCTTCACCACCATAACGGCAGATAAAGTCGACTTTACGTAATGTCTGCTGTAATACTTCAGCAGTTTGTTTGAGCACTTTGTCGCCGGCTAAATGTCCGTATGAGTCATTGATAAGCTTGAAGTGATCTAAATCGAGCACCATTAGAGTATAAGCGAGTCCATTACGTTGCCACAAGGCATCAACTTGTTCGAGTTTGTCCAATAATGCATGTCGATTCCATAAGCCTGTCAGTTGATCTTTGTTGGCTAACCGAGCGACTTTGAACACTAAACGAGTTAGAGCATTACCAAATAATACTAAATTAGTCAGTAATAACAATATGATGTAGCTCCACATCACCAATGATGAGTTAAGCTTGTCAGCGGCAGAAATGTTGGCAAGTTGGTCGGGGGAAAACAACAGAGCCATGGCGCGGATGATAAATAGCAAACCTATGGTAAAAAAGGGTATGTTTAACAAAGTCGCATAATACAGCGGTAGGTGTTTTTTCACTGCCCGAAAGTTATCAATACCCGTTAGAGTGATAAAGGTCGCTGCAGTAATACTCATGACGATCACTAAGTACACTGCATAGGTCAGGGAGGGGGGGACTAGTAGCATTAATAATGCCGTGGTCGCCAGTAATATAAGATCAAATCGATAAGTTAAAGGTTGTTTAAATAAATGTTGGCAGCCCCAGCGCACCAGAGCAAAACCCAGTAGTATTGTCATGTCTGCAACAAACCAGTATAAATAGTTAATTGCTTCAGTACGTTGGGTATAAAGTAAGAGACCAATAAAAGTGAAAACGTTGGTCGCCGCGAAACACCAGCTGGCTTTAGGTGCAATGCGTAATAGATGAGCAAGCAATGTCCAGGCTAGTGCACAGCTTAGCGCGATTAAACTAAAAAATTGAACAAAAACAATACTCTGACTATGTTCCATATGACTCATTAGTATCGTGAAGAAGATGACTCATGATGCAATAACAAAATAAGTGCACAAAAATAGAATAATGATTCTAGTTAACAAGTTGTATCGTATACTATTTTTATAATTTTTGTCGCTAAATTAATCAACTTAAATAAGGTAACTAACATGGATTCTAATAAATTATTACTGGTCATCCTTGCGATTTTGCTCCCACCAGTAGCGGTACTGCTCAAAAATGGTATGGGTAAGGACTTATTAATTAATATCCTATTATGCCTTTTCTTTTTTGTACCTGGGCTTATCCATGCGCTGTGGGTGGTATTACAAGAATAATCGTGGTTCTGAGCGATGCTATTTGGTTTTTGATGTGCTGCAATCATTAGAGGTTGGGCAGGTTTGAGGCGATCATTGTCTCGTAGACAGGTTGTTTTGTATAATGATTTTTTTGTATCAAACTCAGATGATATAAACCGTAGATGATATAAAAAAACACCGTCAACAAATGCTATCAAGAGACCCATATGAACCGTAAAAAGAAAATCAATCAAACCCTGAAAGCCAAAGCAAAAAAAGCCAATGCGAAGCTCCATGCAACCAATAAACCCTCTTATGTTGCTAAAGCTGACCGCGAAAGGCTTACGCAGGTTGAATGAGTTGCAGCGCCATTAACAGATTTTGTTGATAGCGCTGACTGAGAGAATACTCACGTCTGTGCTATTACCAACGTCTGAGTCTAGTATCACTTTAGACGTTCACACCACAGACGTTACAGTGGGGTTGTTTAGGCAAGCGCATCTGCCTAAACTCCATGGTCATCGCATCAATCATTAACAACTTCCCCGTTAAAGGCAGTCCGATACCTGTGATGACTTTAATGGCTTCTGTTGCTTGGATACAACCAATCATACCGACCACAGGTGCAAGAATACCCGCTTCGACACAAGTTAACTGTTGCTCGCCAAATAAGGCACTAAAACATTGATAACAAGGACTGTGTTGTTGATAGTCAAATACCGTTACAGTGCCTTCCATCCGAATCGCTGCGGCCGATACTAAAGGCACCTGGTGCTCAAAACAGCTTTTATTAAGCTGTTCTCGTACTAACATATTGTCGGTGCAATCAAGAATTAAGCTATGCTGACTTACTTGCGCGTTAATCTCATCATCATCTAACAGGGCATTAATCGTATTAATCTTAATTAGCGGATTTAGTTGCATTAACGCCTGTTTAGCCGATTCAACTTTTGGCTGCCCAATATTGGTATCATGGTGTAATACTTGACGCTGTAAATTAGAAAGTTCTACCGTATCAAAATCAACTAAGGTGATTTCACCCACCCCAGCCACGGCAAGATATTGGCTTGCTGCACAGCCTAAACCGCCAGCACCAATAATTAATACCTTAGCAAGTTTCAACTTTTCTTGGCCATCAATATCGATAGCTTTAATGGAGATCTGACGGCTATAACGCAGCATTTCCGTGTCGGTGAGTATCTCTTGATCAAGTGAGTCCATATTTATTCCTAACACAACACATGATTAAATGGTTCTATAGTAACTTGGGTTCCTTGGGCGGTGTCACCTTGGTCTTGATCTAATATCACAAAGCAATTCGCTAAACTCATTGACGTGAGCATGCCAGAGCCTTGGCCGCCGGTAATGGCTACCTCAAGCTCACCCAACTCATTACGACTGAGTATGGCGCGTTGGTATTCGACTCTGCCAGGATGTTTGCGTATGTCAGTCAGTAACCGTGCTTGGCAAAATAAAGGCGTAACCGGTTTTAGTCCCTGCATTTTATGTAAAATAGGCAACACCAATTTATAAAACGTCACCATCGATGAGACTGGATTACCGGGTAAACCGCAAAAAACAGCATTACCTACTTTACCAAATGCAAACGGCTTTCCTGGCTTAATAGCCAGTTTCCAAAAGGTGATGTGACCTTCTTCTGATAAAATTTGCTTAATAAAATCGGCTTCACCAACCGAGACTCCGCCTGATGTTAATACCATATCAGCTTGGCTTGCTGCTTCTCTAAATGCGCCACGAATAGCTTCTTTATTGTCGGCTATGACGCCTAAATCAATCCATTCAACATGGCTTTTACTTAATAAACCTTGGATTGAATAGCGGTTAGAGTCATAAATTTGTCCTGGTGCCAGTTCACTTCCCACTGGGCGTAATTCATCACCAGTGGAAAAGAAAGCGACTTTCAATTTACGTGTCACTCTAACGTGGCTAATACCGATGGTGGCGAGTACGCCCATTTCTGCAGCACGGATAATGACACCACGGTGTAAGACTTTGGTACCCGCAAGCAGTTCTTCACCGCGACAGCGCACATTTGCGCCTAATCGATGCGGATGCTCAATGGTAATTAGGTTTTGGTCTGCTTGGGCTTTTTCTTGCATTTGCACGCTATCAAAACCCACAGGCACAGGTGCACCGGTCATAATACGAATACAGCTATTGGGTGGTACTTGGCCGTTGAAGGGGTGACCCGCAAAAGAACTACCCATTAGGGTGAGGGTTGTTTTATCCTGTGATGGGGTTAAGTCAGCAAACCGAAATGCGTAACCGTCCATTGCTGAGTTATCAAATGGAGGTAAATCAATACTTGAGGCGAGATCTTCGCCAAGTACTCTGTCGATTGCTTGGGTTAATGAAACGAGCTCGGTATCTTGGGTTGCTTCAACTTGAGCTAAAAGTTGCTCAATCGCTTGATCGGGATGAAGCAATGCTGGTTGAGCGCAAGGGTCTTGATTATTGGACATCAGCATTTCCTTAATGAATAGCTAAAATACCATGAGCAGCGTTATGGGCTGAAATAGGTGTTGGCTTTTTAATGGTGTTTAGTATGCCATGATGACACAAGAATTTTATGATCACACTTAAGGTTTTATATTTTATGTCGCAAAATAACGCCAATACGGCTTGGTATTTATACATTATTCGCTGTGCCAATTCACATTTATACACTGGCATTACCACGGATATTGCGCGTCGCCTTGCCGAGCATCAAACAAGCGGCCCTAAAGCGGCTAAATACCTAAAAGGTAAAGGGCCGTTAACCTTGGCTTACCAAGAGCAATTGACTGACCGAAGTGAGGCTTCAAAACGTGAAATTGCCATCAAGAAATATTCGCGTTCGCAAAAATTATCATTGATTGAACAGTATAAGCTAAGCCGTCACTCTACAAGCACCAACGCACTTGTAGAGTGATAGCGATATTATTTAGAGGCTCGTAATACTGGGTACTTCATGTATTCCTTATCGTAGTAAGGGCTGCGTTCATAAAACCAGCGTAATCTCGCTTTGCTATCTTGAGCAAAATCCGGATCCTGTAATGCTTGATCAAATTCGGCTTTTAGTGCCGGATTGTCGCTAAGCATTTTTGCTGCTAAAGGCTCAACTGCATAGTCTTCAATGTATTCTGTACGGGTAAAAATGGTATTAAAAAATCCCCAGTAAAACAAAGAATCCTCAGCTTGAGGTTCAAGTAATAGCATGGCTAAATCACCTAAAGGCTGGTCGGTTGGGATACGCACACTCCCAGCAGGAAGATGGGTGGTGATTTTGTGAATGCTTGTTTGCGCCGACACGGTTTGATGGCCTTCATAATCAGCACTTGAGAATATGGGCTTGCTGAATTGATATTGCTGCGCAGTAATCGATGTTGGTTTATTCAGTCGTGTCATTCTGATGCCATGTAAAGATAAACGATTAATAACCTCAGCCCACTGTGGCGGAATGTAATAAGCCACAGGACGAGTGACAGTGATCACTGGCTGGGTGTTCGCAATAACAGGTAGGTTACGGTATAGCTTAGGTTCTTCAGTCCAACGAACGACCTTATCGCCACTGATCGGGCTTTGCTCGATACGGTAATCCATACCTTTAAAGTCTCTACCTTGTGCCAAGGTTTCTTTTTGCCAACTGATCGTTAGCTTGCTTGGGTTTCGATATTTGTCTTTATTAATGGCAGTTTTTAGTTTAGTGCTATTTTGCGCCACCGTTTTAAGTGTTTGTTCAAGCATGACATAGGTGCCAAGGACTCGTTGCTTATAGGGTTTAAGGCTATGGTTTTCAATTAAAATAGTTGGTAAATGGCGCGCATCACCATAGCCATTAGAAAATCGCGGGCTAGGATTCCACAATGACAGACCTTTGCTCATGTCGGTGTTATCGTTGGCAAACACCAATGACCCCGGAATATGACCTTGTTCGGTTAAGGCTTGTTCAACGGCAGGACGGTAAATGGACTCCAGCCATGCAAAAATGCTTGGGCTATGTCCCTGCTCAACGTTGTAGCCAAAGGTGACATCATATTGGTAGTCAATGCCATCGGTCACATGGATATCAATGTATAAATCTGGCTGCCAAATAGTAATGGCACGGATAAGGTGCTGCATTTCTAGCGCATCTGCTTTGGCATAGTCGCGGTTTAAATTAAGATTCTTAGCCGTGGTGCGCCACCCCATATTCACCGGTCCACGCTGATTAACCCGGCTAAATTGACTGCTGCGCTCGTGAGCATCGACACTAAAAATGGGAATAAACAGTAAATTGACGTTTTTAAGTAATCCGCGTTTATTGCCATGGCTGATATCACGCAGTAGCATCATGCCAGCATCTTTACCGTCAATCTCTCCCGAGTGAATCCCCGCTTGCACTAAGACGGTTGCTTTACCATTATCGATTAATGCTGTTGCCGTTGATCCCCCGTCTTGCGATGCAACAATCATCCATATATCTCGTCCTTGGGGGCTTTTACCAATACTGACTTTTTGCAACATGTCACTGCTGTCGACGAGTTTATCTAACCATTCCATGGTGTCGTGATAGTTTGGGCTAGAAATATAGCCTTGCTGCTCAAAGGGGGTTACCCAAGGCTGATTTGCGCTTAACAGTAACGACTCACTCGCGCCTGACCAAGGACGCATTGGAGGCAGTATGCTGTCGTTTTCTAAATGCGCCATTTTCTCTGTCGGTACCAGGGGCGTCGACTGCGCAGTATCGTTAGCATGAGCGGATGTGGAACTGATGAATAATAAACTGACCTGTAAACTGGTAAGAAAAATACGGCGCATGAATACCCCTGTGAGTAATGATGGTGTTGAAACAATTACGTTAACGACATCATAGCATTGCACATCATCAGTTTCAGAGGCTTTTATGGTGATAAGTGAACTGAATTTATAGCGATAAAAAATCCCAACCGGAGTCGGGATTTTAGGCGTCATATTACATTAAGTGGACGGCGAAGAGTCGATGTATTGCTTATACGTTAGGGCCGGCATTTTTAATGGCATCAGACACGTGATATTTTGCAAAATTATCACTGAACTCTTGCGCGAGTTGCTGAGCATATTTGTTGTACTCAGCTTTGTCTGCCCATGTGTTAACAGGGTTCAACAATGCGGTGGTGACGCCTGAAACACTAACCGGTACATGTAGATTGAGCTTATCAATATAAAGCGTTTCAACATCTTTGAGCTCACCGCTAACAATGGCATCAACAATGGCTCGCGTTGTTGGAATATCAAAACGCTTACCTACACCATGTGGACCACCGGTCCAGCCAGTGTTGACCAGGTAAACTTGGCTGCCAAACGACTCAATGCGTGCCATTAATAACTCGGCATATACGCCTGCAGGGCGTGGGAAGAATGGTGCACCAAAACACGTCGAGAAGGTTGACTGGATTGCAGAAGTAGAACCCATTTCGGTTGAGCCTACTTTCGCGGTATAACCAGACAAGAAGTGATACGCCGCTTGCTCTTTACTTAACACCGATACTGGCGGTAATACGCCCGATACATCACAGGTTAAAAAGACGACCGCATGAGGTTCTGCGCCGCGATTACTTTCTTTACGCTGAGCTATATGTTCTAAAGGGTAGGCCGCGCGACTGTTTTCAGTCAGGCTGGTATCTTTATAGTCAGGCACTCGCTGTTCATCAAGTACGACGTTTTCTAATACAGTACCAAAACGGATAGCGTCCCAAATAACAGGTTCATTTTTTTGGCTTAAGTCGATACATTTTGCATAGCAGCCGCCTTCGATATTAAATACGCCACCGGGTGCCCAGCCGTGCTCGTCATCACCAATTAAAAACCGTTTTGGATCGGCAGAAAGAGTGGTTTTACCGGTACCAGATAAACCGAAAAACAAAGTAGTATCACCATCGTGGCCGACGTTAGCCGAACAATGCATTGGTAACACACCTTTTGCTGGTAATAAGAAGTTCTGTACCGAGAACATCGACTTTTTCATTTCTCCAGCGTACTTCAAGCCCACAAGAAGTACTTTTCGTTCGGCAAAGTTAAGAATAACGGCCGCTTCAGAATGGGTACCATCGCGTTCTGGTTCGCAAACAAATCCAGGCGCATTGATAATTTGCCAGACATCTTTGTTGCCACGATTAAATGTTGTTGGAGTGATAAATAAATTACGCGCAAAGAGTTGATGCCACGCATACTCAGTGGTTACATGTACTGGAATATAATGCTCGTCATCAGCGCCCACTTCGAGTTCAGACATAAATAACTCTTTGTCTGCAAGGTAAGCTTCTACACGACCCCATAATGCATCAAATTTACTGGCATCAAATGGACGGTTTACTTTGCCCCATTCAATATCAGCTTCGGTGTTTGCCTCTTTGACGATAAATCGGTCATTGGGTGAACGACCTGTTCTTTCCCCTGTTTTGGCCACTAAGGCACCATTTGCGGTGAGTTGACCCTCTCCACGAAGAAGCGCGATTTCTACAAGCTGTGCTGTCGTAGGATTGAGGTGAACGCGGTTTGATACATCCGCCATAGTGTTGATCTCCATGTCTTTTAGGTCGTGTTTCGCAATGAATCGCTATTGGGGTTAGGTGTTGAAACTTAGTTTGATATTTTGCTTGCGCAATGGCTATAAACTAATGTAGGAGATTGTAACGCAAGTTAACGCTCTGGTAACGAACAGTTTGGTTATTTTTTTGATGGGTTTTTGGTTGCAGGCATTTTTATCGGTGTTTTAGGGATAAAAAAAGCGCAAAGCGCGCTTTTTTTGTAATTTGTTACGTATCTATTACGTCATTGGTTACTGTTTTGATTGGCTGCTGTGGCTACCGGAATATAATGCCGCTATATCGATGGCATCAAAAGAGTATTTTGCTGTGCAGTACTCACAATCCATATCAATTTTGCCTTCCTCGGCCAAAATCGCTTCAACTTCAGATTGCGGCAAGGTTTTAATGGCCGCGCCACTGCGTTCATAAGAACAGCTACATTTAAACGTCACATCAACAGGATCAAATAAGCGCACTTCTTCTTGATGATACAAGCGATGTAATACTTCTTCTGCATCAAGAGTGAATAACTCTTCTGCTTTGATGGTAGACGTCAATGTTGATATATGTTCAAAGTCATCATTTTGCTCCGACTTTGTTGGCAACACTTGCAGAAGCATACCTGCGGCTTGTTTACCGTTAGCAAATAACTGAATTTGAGTGGGTAATTGTTCTGATTGGTTAAAATATTCTTCTAAGCATGCAGCTAGGTTGACATGATCTAGCGACACAATCCCTTGATAACGCTCACCGTCATCAGGAGTTAGGGTAATGACCATATAGCCTTTACCAAACATTTGTTGCAAACTTGTATCTGTAGCAATATCGCCGTTCCAACGTGCTACACCACGTAAGACTTGCTTATTATTACCATTAATTACCGCCAAAGAGACTGGGCCATCGCCCTGTAATTGTACGCTAATGTCACCGGTAAACTTGATGGTTGCCGTGAGTAACGATGTCGCGGCCATTAACTCACCGATTAGACACTGTAATGCGACCGGATAGCTATGTGCAGAAAGCACTTCTTGGTAGCAGCGTTCTAATTGGACTATCTCGCCTCGCACATCGGCATTATCAAAAATGTAGCGCTGTAAAATATCATTGTTCATCTGTATTCTCTTACTCTTTGGGCGCTGAGTACTCTTTAAAGCGCATAATCTGTCGTCGTTGTTTTTTATCCGGCTTATGATCTGGGGCCGGATTATTTAAAATGTTGAGCCGTCGAGCTTCTGCATTGATAATACGTTTGCTAATGCTTTCAGGTGTTTCTTCGTATAGCGTTTGCGCCACACTCGCGCTTTGTCTATGTCCAGATAATTGGAGCACAATAATCTCTCGATCATCATGACCTTGACGAAGGCGGATTTTTGCACCGACTTCAGCATTCTTACTGGATTTAGTCCGTTGGCCGTTGTAATGTACTTTACCGCCATTTATCATGTCTTTGGCGATGGCGCGGGTTTTATAAAATCGTGCTGTCCATAGCCATTTATCGAGCCGGATAAAGCTTCTTTCGGGCTGAGCGTTAGTCAAATGACCTCCAAAACTGGGATGATTTCACAGACTGAGTAACCTAATTGCCATACAATGTGTATATTATCGTAATAAGGGCAATATTATGGCCTTTTTATGGGCGCAAAGTTAGCATATTTGATGGTGATCCGCCAATCGATATGCGCTAGGGTTGTTGCTTTATCCTGTGTGAGTTAGCATAACGGCTAAACATCTATTTAACGCATATTATTAACAACTAGAACAAAGACCTGTACCAACATGTATAGAGAGTCCAATAGCATATGGATGTATTAGATAAACTGATCGCTAACGCCGCAAAAATACCACATAAGCCATTGAGTATTGTTGTATTTTGGCTTGGAATGATCACACTGTTGCTTTTAGCCGCACAGATAACATGGAAGTTGATGCCAGCATCATCGCAATCTGCGATGTGGCAACCATCCCCCATTTCAGCAGGCACTGCTAAGCGTATTGAGCTTGCTGGTGTACGTAACCTATTTCTTTTTGGCCGCTTAGATAATAATAGTAATAAACCCAAAGCTGAAGTCGTAGAACAAATCACTGACGCGCCTAAAACAAACTTGTCAATTCAGTTGAGGGGGGTTGTTGCGTCGACTGCGGAAGATCAGGGGTTAGCCGTTATTGAGTCAAGCGGGCAACAAGAAACCTATAGCTTAGGTGATAAAATTAAGGGAACTTCAGCTGCTTTAAAAGAAGTTTATGCTGATCGCATCATTATTAGTAACGGCGGTCGTTATGAAACCTTGATGCTTGATGGCCTTAAATATTCCGCGCAAAGTGACGCAAATACTCATTTACAACAAGCGAAAGTCGATCAACAAGTGACCCGAGTTGATCGTCGCGATAATCAACGCTTTTCTGAAGAACTGTCTAATTCTCGTGAAGAGTTATTAGCCGACCCCAGTAAAATAACTGATTTTTTAGCTATCTCACCTGTACGTAATGGTGATGAATTAGCTGGTTACCGTTTAAATCCTGGTAAAGATGTTGCGTTGTTTAAGCAAGCGGGTTTTCAGGCTAATGATTTAGCCAAATCAATAAATGGATTTGATCTGACCGATATGGGTCAGGCATTAGAAGTGATGGCACAACTGCCTGAGCTCACCGAAATGGCTGTCATGGTTGAGCGTGAAGGGCAGTTGGTCGAAATCATGTTTAGTTTGCCAGAATAATTTGGCGTTAGAGGATTGAATAAAATGAATAAAAAAGGGATCCGACATAAGATTATTGCTGGAATGCTGGTGGGCGCTGCGATGATAGCGGCACCGAGTGCTTGGTCGGAACAATATGCCGCCAATTTTAAAGGCACTGATATTCAAGAGTTTATTAATATTGTTGGTAAAAACCTCAATAAAACGATAATTGTAGATCCAACGGTACGTGGCAAAATTAATGTCCGCAGTTACGACTTGTTGAATGATGATCAATATTACCAATTCTTCCTTAACGTCCTTCAAGTGTATGGCTATGCAGTGGTTGAAATGGATAACCACATCATTAAAGTGATTAAAGATAAAGATGCCAAAATGGCCTCTATCCGTGTCGCCGATGACAATGCGCCTGGCGTTGGTGATGAAATGGTCACCCGTATTGTTCCGTTATACAATTCTGAAGCTAAGCAACTTGCACCGTTACTGCGTCAGTTAAATGATAATGCTGGTGGTGGTAATGTTGTTAATTATGACCAATCGAATGTATTAATGATTTCTGGCCGTGCAGCGGTAGTGAATAAGCTGGTAGAAATCGTCCGTCGAGTGGATAAACAAGGTGATACAGACGTGCAAGTGGTGGCATTAGACTATGCCTCTGCGGGGGAGATTGTCCGCATTATAGACACCCTATATCGCACGACAGCTAACCAATCACAACTGCCTGGTCAAGCACCTAAAGTGGTGGCTGACGAGCGCATGAATGCCGTTATTGTCAGTGGCGATGAAAAAAGCCGTCAACGTGTGATCGAGCTAATTAGACGACTAGATGCAGATCAAGCGACTACCGGCAATACCAAAGTCCGTTATTTGCATTACGCCAAGGCGGAAGACTTGGTTGAAGTATTAACTGGGTTTGCACAAAATTTACAAGATAATAAAGACGGGGCTGGCAGCCAACAAGGCAATTCAAGTAAACGTCGTAGTGATATTAACATTATGGCTCACAGTGATACCAACGCGCTGGTTATTAGCGCCGAACCTGATCAACTGCGGACGATTGAAAGCGTCATTAATCAGCTCGACATTCGCCGTCCTCAAGTACTCGTTGAAGCCATTATTGTTGAAATCGCTCAAGGCGATAACGTGGGGTTTGGGGTGCAATGGGGCAGTGAAGCCGGTGGCTTAACTCAGTTTAACAACATTGGTGCAACCATTGGAGAAGTCGGTGCCGGAGTCTGGGCTGCTCGTGAAGAAGATGGTACTAGCGTGACGACCATTGACGGTAATGGTAATCCAACAACCACAACTAATCCAACTTCAGACGGTGACTATACCTTGATCGCGCAAGCGTTGGGGAAAGTGAATGGTATGGCATGGGGCTTGACCACAGGTAACTTTGCAGCACTTATCCAAGCTGTTTCAAGCGATACCAATTCAAACGTATTAGCAACCCCATCTATCACCACATTAGACAACCAAGAAGCCTCTTTTATTGTCGGTGATGAAGTGCCGATCCTTACTGGCTCAACCTCAAGTTCAAGCAATGACAATCCTTTCCAAACCGTTGAGCGTAAAGAAGTCGGTGTTAAGTTAAAGGTTGTGCCGCAGATTAACGAAGGCTCATCGGTTAAATTAACCATAGAGCAAGAAGTCTCGGGTGTGAATGGTAATACCGGTGTGGATATCAGCTTCTCTACGCGTCGTTTAACGACCACTGTTATGGCTGATTCTGGGCAAATTGTGGTTTTAGGTGGATTAATTAACGAAGAAGTACAAGAAAGTGTTCAAAAAGTACCTTTCCTTGGCGATATTCCTTTTCTAGGTCATTTATTCAGGTCTTCATCGAGTAAAAAGATCAAGAAAAATCTAATGATTTTCATTAAACCCACCATAATCCGTGACGGCATTACAATGGAAGGTATTGCAGGTCGTAAATACAATTACTTCAGAGCATTACAGCTTGAACAACAAGCTCGTGGTATTAATCTAATGCCAAATACTGATGTTCCTGTACTGGAAGAATGGGATCAAGAGGCATACTTACCTGATGACGTTAATGAAGTGCTAGAGCGTTATAAAAGCGGCCAAGGTTTAGGAACAAAAATGCGTGAAACCGATCCAGCATTGCGTTCAATTGATGAAAGCATGCAAAAGGACAAGGCTCAAAATAATGACTGATAGCGTGATGACCGAGCCATTAGCTCAAGTATCAAGTGACGTCGCCATGGAAGTTGTCGAAGGCGACGGGGTTTTTCACTCCAATAGCAAAGAGCGTTTGCCGTTCGCCTTTTCACACCGTTTTCAATTGGTGTTAGCGAAAGAGAACGAGCAACTTTGTCTTTTCTATACCGATAACACACCACTCAGTGCCATGTTAGAAGTGCGGCGCTATGCCGATGTCGAGTTACCTTTAGTCAAGCTAGAGGTGACTCATTTTGAGGCTAAACTCACTCAAGCGTATCAATCTAATTCTTCAGAAGCCCAACAGTTAATGGAAGATATTGGTAACGAAATGGACTTGTTTACCCTGGCTGAAGAACTGCCACAAACTGAAGACTTGCTCGAAGGTGATGACGACGCGCCGATTATTAAATTAATTAATGCATTATTGTCGGAAGCGATTAAAGAAGAAGCATCAGATATTCACGTCGAAACTTATGAGAAACAATTAATTGTTCGTTTCCGTATTGATGGCGTATTAAAAGAAGTGTTAAAGCCGAATCGTAAATTATCGTCCTTGTTGGTGTCGCGCATTAAAGTGATGGCACGTTTAGATATCGCCGAAAAACGCCTGCCTCAAGATGGTCGTATTTCGTTACGTATTGCCGGTCGTGCCGTTGATGTTCGGGTATCGACCATGCCATCAAGTCATGGTGAACGCGTGGTAATGCGTTTGCTGGATAAAAATACCGGTAACTTAGACTTAGAACAACTGGGAATGACGCTCGGCATTCGCGAAAAATTCGATGAGTTAATTCGTAAGCCACACGGGATCATTCTAGTGACAGGCCCAACCGGGTCAGGTAAAAGTACCACCTTGTATGCTGGGTTAACGGAAATCAATTCTAAAGACACTAATATTTTAACGGTTGAAGATCCGATTGAATATGAGTTAGAAGGCATTGGTCAAACTCAGGTTAACACTAAGGTTGATATGACCTTTGCTCGTGGGTTGCGCGCGATTTTACGTCAGGACCCCGACGTAGTGATGATTGGTGAGATCCGCGATTTAGAAACTGCGCAGATTTCAGTGCAAGCTTCATTAACCGGCCACTTGGTTATTTCAACCTTACACACGAATACGGCATCAGGGGCGATTACCCGTTTGCAAGACATGGGGGTAGAGCCCTTTTTAGTCTCATCAAGTTTACTTGGCGTGCTCGCTCAGCGACTAATCCGTACATTATGCCCCATTTGTAAAGAAGCACACGAGCCCGATGAGCGTGAACGTGAATTACTGGGTATTACCGCAAACGACACTCGGGTCATTTATCGCGCTAAAGGCTGCAAAGCCTGTAGTCAAAATGGTTATCGCGGTCGAACTGGTATCCATGAATTGCTCATTGTTGATGATAATGTCCGTGAATTAATTCATGGCGGCAGGGGTGAGTTAGCCATTGAAAAACACGTGCGAAAATCGATTCCAAGTATTCGTCATGACGGCATGAGTAAAGTACTCGCCGGTGTGACGACGCTAGAAGAAGTATTACGCGTTACACGCGAGGAGTAATCAATGGCGGCGTTTGAATACAAAGCCCTCGATAGTAAAGGCAAACAGCAAAAAGGTGTGATCGAAGCTGATACCGCACGCCATGCTAGAGGCCAGCTGCGTGAGCAGCACCTTATGCCACTGGAACTCCAGCCGGTCAATGAGAAAGAAGCCCGCTCACAGCGTGGTGGCTTTAACCTAGCGAATTTGTTTAAGAGACGGATTTCAGTTGCCGAACTTGCGTTGATCACTCGCCAAATCGCGACACTGGTGGCAGCGGGTTTACCGATTGAAGAAGCGCTAAAAGCGGTGGGACAACAATCAGAAAAAGATCGTTTAGGCAGCATGATTATGGCTGTGCGTTCTCGGGTGGTTGAAGGTTACAGTTTAGCGGACTCAATGGCCGAGTTTCCGCACGTTTTTGATGATTTATTCCGTGCGATGGTGGCCTCGGGTGAGAAATCAGGCCATTTAGAAGTGGTGCTTAACCGATTAGCTGATTACACCGAGCGTCGTCAACAACTCAAAACAAAGCTAACTCAGGCAATGATTTATCCTATCGTATTAACCGTGGTCGCTATTGGTGTCATCGCCGTGTTACTTGCTGCTGTGGTGCCGAAGGTGGTTGGGCAGTTTGAGCACATGGGGCAAGAATTACCTGGAACGACCCAGTTTTTAATTCTTGCATCTGATTTTGTGCAACATTGGGGGGTGTTGGTTGTACTGCTCATCTTTGGTTGCATGATTGTTTTTCAGCGTATGCTGACCAATCCAGTAATGCGGATGAAATTTGACACTGCACTATTGCAAATGCCAGTGATTGGTAAAGTCAGTAAAGGATTAAATACCGCCAGATTCGCGCGCACATTAAGTATTTTGTCAGCGAGTTCGGTACCGTTACTTGATGGAATGCGTATCGCCAGTGAAGTGTTACAGAATGTCAAAGTGCGTGCCGCTGTCGATGATGCAACGGCCCGAGTCAGAGAAGGAACTAGTTTGGGCAATGCGTTGACTAATACTAAGTTATTCCCTGCAATGATGTTGTATATGATTGCATCTGGAGAAAAAAGCGGTCAATTAGAGAATATGCTTGAACGCGCCGCAGATAACCAAGACCGAGATTTTGAGTCGAACGTGAATATAGCTTTGGGGGTTTTTGAGCCCATGCTAGTCGTCAGTATGGCATCGGTTGTATTATTTATTGTAATGGCAATTTTACAGCCTATTTTAGAGTTAAATAATTTGGTTACCGGCTAGGTTTTAGACTGTGTATATCTTGGTAGACTAAACATGTAACCAAGCGTAAGAGCTGATTTTTACGCTTGAATATAGAGACAATTTTTAGAGGAAGTAAGCAATGCAACATAATAATATGCAACGAGGTTTCACCTTACTCGAAGTAATGGTAGTAATTGTTATTTTAGGTATTTTAGCGTCAATGGTTGTGCCCAATCTCATGGGTAATAAAGACAAAGCCGACCAACAAAAAGCCATATCAGATATTGTTGCGCTAGAAAATGCATTGGACATGTATAAGTTAGATAACAGTATTTATCCAACGACGGAACAAGGTCTTGATGCGTTAGTGCAAAAGCCTAACTCGTCACCAGAGCCGCGTAATTTCCGTGAAGGTGGTTATGTTAAGCGTCTACCTCAAGACCCATGGCGCAGTGACTATTTACTCTTAAGCCCTGGTGAATATGGAAAGATTGATATTTTCAGTGCAGGCCCAGACGGACAACCAGGTTCTGAAGATGATATCGGAAGCTGGAATTTACAAGATTTTCAATAAAATGATTCAACATCGTCAAGCCGGCTTCACCTTACTTGAGGTGTTGATCGTGGCATTGCTCATGGGGTTGGTGGCCTCAGCGGTAACCTTATCTATGAATGTTGCTGGGCCGGAACAGATGCTCAAAAAACCAGCGCGACGTTTTATCGCCGCGACTGAGATGGTGCTTGATGAAAGTGTGTTAAGCGGCCAGTTTATTGGTATTGTGATTGACGAAGATCAATATGAGTTTGTGTTTTATCAAGAAGGTAAATGGATGCCTGTTGAGCAAGATCGGCTATTATCGGCCGAAAAAATGGATGCCGGTATTACCTTAGATATTGTGATCGATGGTATGCCATTAGTTCAAGAAGACGAGCAAAATGAGTCTTGGTTTGATGAGCCTTTTATCGACGAAAAGAGCGAAGAAGAAAAAAAGAAACACCCTGAACCGCAAATATTATTGTTTCCCAGCGGTGAGATGACACCATTTGAGCTGGGTTTTAATATGATAAATGACGACAGTCAGCCGGTCAATGTACTGGTTGTTGGTGACGCGTTAGGCCGCTTAACATTAGGGCGTGTAGATGAATAAAGTAGCCTTCAATCGACACCCTATTCACATGCGCGGTAAAAGCCGTGGCATGACCTTACTTGAGGTGATAGTTGCTTTAGCGGTATTTTCAATTGCTGCGGTATCGGTGACAAAAAGCTTGAGTGAGATCATGGCTAATATGCCCATTTTAGAAGAACGAACTTTAGCGCAATGGGTGGCCAGTAACCAAATGGTCGACGTGCGATTGCCTGGTACCTTTCCTGATATAGGCCAAAAAACAGGTCAGTCAGAACTCGCAGGCCGTGAATGGTATTGGCGCCAAGAAGTGATTAAGACGACAGATGATAAATTTAGGATGATCCGTATTAGCGTCAGTGACGATGATAAATTTAACCGTGTGGCTGCTCAGGTAAATAGTTATGTGCATAACAAAGGTTAAGCATTTAAGCGGTTTTACCTTACTCGAAATGCTTATCGCGATTGCAATTTTTGCCATGTTGGGTATTGCGGCTAACTCAATATTATCGACGGTGATGAAAAATGATGAAGTCACCAAAGAGTTCGCTGATCGGCTTAAGTCATTACAACAGGGTTTTGGTGCGTTAGAACGCGATTTGGGCCAAATGGTCGCGCGTACACCCAGGTTAATTGACGGCCGCGGCAGTCAATTTTTTCAAGTGGGTGGCAATATTCTCGACTCAGAGACCGAAGCATTGATGTTTTACCGTTTAGGTTGGTTAAACCCTGATGGTATGTTACCCAGAGGCAGTTTGCAGTCGGTGGCCTATGTGGTCCAAAATGGCCGATTAGAACGCTGGTATTATCCTTATCCAGAGCCAATATCAGGAGCCGAACCATTAAAAAGTGTCGTGATTGACCATGTCTTATCGATTGAATATTCGTTTTATATGGATGATAAATGGCAGAAGAATGTTGATGGAACTGTGATGCCAAAAGGGATCGCGATGGAAATAGAGTTAGAGGGTTTGGGTAAAATCCAACGTCGATTTTTATTACCTAAAGGTGCTCCAGCGACCAAGTCTACAGCGGACGATGATAAGCAAGGCAATAACAACAACGGCGGGTCAGTATAATGGGCGGCCAAAAGCAACGAGGTGTTGCGTTAATTGTGGTGATGTTGATTGTCGCTATGGTAGTGATTATTGCTACCAACATTAGCAGCCGTAATCAGCTTTCAATGCGCCGAACGCTTAATTTAGCCCAATATGACCAGGCTTACTGGTATGCTCTTTCTGCGGAAGAATTGGCGATGAAAGTACTCAAGCAAGATTTTGAAGACTCAGAAGGGACGGTACATTTACAGCAGTACTGGGCCTTAGCCAATGTCGCTTTTCCGGCCGAATATGGTGAAATTGTTGGTGAAGTACAAGATATGCGGGCTTGCTTTAATGTTAATGCCGTTGGGCAAGCTTCAACCCAGACCGATAATGGTCAGCCCAAAATGACGGTAGCAGCAAGACAGTTCCAAGCGCTACTGATCAGTTTAGGGGTAGGTGATTTTGGTGCAGAGAAACTCACTTATACCCTTAAAGATTATATCGACCAAGACACGTTATCTGCACCATATGGGGCTGAAGATGCTGAATATGAGTCGCGTAATGTGCCATATCGTGCCGCCAATACCTTGATGCAGCATCGCAGTGAGTTACGCGCAGTATTAGGGTTTAGCCAAGATGTTTATCTGAATCTTTCACCTTATGTGTGTGCAATACCCGGTGAAGATAGCCAGTTATTGAATGTGAATACCATTAAGGTTGAGCAGGCCGCTTTACTTGCTGGGATGCTTGAAAATAAAATTTCAGTGAGTGAAGCTGAAAACATTATCAATAATCGTCCCGCGGATGGGTATGAAAAAATTGAAGAGTTTTGGGAAAGTTCGTCACTGAGTGGCATCAATTCCGAAGCGAATGCAAAGTCGAGTTTTGTCGTTGATAGTCAGTACTTTTTATTGAAATCTGGTGCTAAAGTAGATAACGCATTATTTCGAATGGAAAGCGTACTTAAGCGCAATGGTAACAATTTAGATGTGCTCACCCGTCAGTATGGTGGCCAACAATAATAACAAATTCATTGCGTAACAATGCGTATTGAGATCGGTGGAGAATAACAGTGTCTGAACGGCTATTTATCCGGTTAGGAAAAACATCAGAACACCCATGTTCATGGCTGGTATGGTCTGAACAAGCGCAAGAAATTATCGCTTCTGGTGAGTTAGCTGATGCCGCTAGCCTCAGCAGTTTAGCTGAGCGTGCGGGTAATCGTCCTGTTGATGTACTTGTGCCTGCGGCCAATATGACATTGACACAAATTATGTTACCCGAAAAAGGCCAACGCCAAGCATTAAAGGCGTTGCCATACATGCTGGAGGAATCATTAGCGACGAATGTAGACAATATGCATTTTGTGGTTGGTCCTCGCGAAGGTGAGCAACTTAATGTGGCTGCTGTAGCGCATGAGCAAATGCAACTATGGCTTGAATGGCTGCATCATGCAGGCTTGAAAGTGAAACGAATTGTGCCAGATTGTTTGGCATTACCGTTAGATCAATGTCGCTGGGCAGCAATGAGTGTCGGCAGCGAATATTTAATCAGAACCTCGGAAGGGGGCGGTGTCAGTTTACCTAAAGCATGGTCTGCAATTGCATTACCACGGCTATTGTCTCAAGTGGTGCAGACCAATGATGACCCTATTAGCATGGCCAGTTATAGCGACGATATCGATTTTTCTGGGGTACAAGTTGAATCTAAGCCGTTAGATTTACCTATGATGGTATTAGCAAAGGGCATTTTAAATGCGCCGATTAATTTATTAAGCGGTGTATATAAGCCCAAGAGTGAATACAGCAAACAGTTATTCATTTGGAAAAATGCTGCGATAGTGATCATGCTTGCCATAGTATTAGCGTTAGTCAATAAAGGTTTGGCAATACATCAACTCAACAACCGCACTGCAGAATTACAAGCCCAAAGTGAAGTCATTTTTAAGCTGTCGTTGCCCGCGGTTAATCGCATTGTCAATATGCGCTCACAAATGGACAGTCAGTTACGCAGTATGCAAGGTCAAGGTGGTGGTGCAGTATTTTTTGAAATGTTAGACAACCTTAAACCTGCATTTAGCAAGGTGCCAGAGTTAAAACCCAATACATTGCGTTTTGAAGCCAATCGTAATGAATTACGCATGCAAGTGACGGCAAAAACCTATGGCCAAATTGAAGAGTTTAAAGCGTTTGTCGCCAAAGACTACCAACTAGATGGTGGTGCCATGAACAGTAGCGAAGACAGCGTCACCAGTACGCTGACGTTAAGGATTAAATAACATGGAAAATATGCGTATTTGGTGGCAAAGTTTAGCTATTAGAGAGCAACAGCTGGTTGGTTTTTGTGCCGTGGTACTTGTCATTGGTATTGTTTATTGGGGTATTTGGGCACCTATATCTAATGCTCAAGAAGCCGCCGAGCGCGATAACATCGCCGCACAGAAAACGTTAAATTATGTTAAACAAAGCGCGAATAAAATAACGGGTCTAAAACAAGCTGGTGCGCAAGCGAAAGTACCTGGAAGTTTAAGCTCTATCGTCAACCAAACCGCGGGACAATATCAATTAGAAATCACCCGTATGCAGCCGCAAGGCGATAAGATCCAACTCTGGATGGATGATGTGCCATTCGACGCACTCCTGGGTTATTTACATGACTTAGTGACGCAGAAAGGATTAACACTGGACAGTGTTGATTTAACGGAATCAGACGTTGCTGGCTTTGTAAAAGTAAGACGTATTCAGCTTTCACAGTAAGGGTTTTTTGTGAGTTTATTTTCAAAAATAGTCATTGGCGTCATTATCTATATGATGTTTTTATTGGTATATTTACCTGCAAATTGGTTAGTCAGTATTGCCCCATTGCCAAATAATATGGTGATAAGTGGTGCTGAAGGTACACTTTGGCAGGGGAAAGCGGCCTTAATCACGATTGATCAACGACAGATAGAACGGGTTAGTTGGACGTTAAGCCCGTGGGGATTATTTGTTGGTCAAGCCAATATCGATTTTAATGTCGGTAATCGTGCCACGCCAGTCAGCGGTAAAGGCAGTCTTAGCTGGTCATTATCTGGGATGAGCGCGAAAAATATTCGTCTTGATCTACAAGATAGCTTTATACTAGCGGGTGCTCGCTTACCTTTTAAAACCCAAATTGACGGTGATGTGAGCATAATGGTTGAAGTCTTAAAGCAAGGTAAACCATGGTGCGAACAATTACACGGTAAATTATTTGTAAATCACACTAATGTCAAAAATCAATTTGGGGTATACCCTTTGGGCAATATCACATTGGGATTGAGTTGTCTTGACGGGCAATTACAACTGGCCACTGATGAAACGCAAAACGTATTGGGCTTAACGGGGACAGCTATTTTAGGCGAATCAAACTTGGTTAAGGTCAGTGCTAAAATTAAACCGACAGATGCTCAACCTAAGGATTTACGTGAGGCGTTACCATTTTTAGGTCGACAAGATACTCAAGGGTATTATCCAATTAACTATCAAGGTGTTGTGCCTGGTTTGTAATACCTATAAAGAGATTAATAAAAACGCCTTGATACCAATATCAAGGCGTTTTTATATCATTCACATTTGATTCAGCAATGCTAGCTTAACTATAATGGCCACGCTTAAAAATCAATCGCTACTCGGCGGTCATTCAACTTAACTTCAATCCCTTCGTTGTTTCTATGGCGACAATATTGCTAAATGGCTTGAAGTGTCTGTAATAGTAGGTGGTAATCGGTAATCGCTGGGAAATTGGCAAATTCAAGCTGAGGTTTTTGGCTATCTGGATTCTTTATTCCGAGTTGATAACCTACCCCCGCTTTTTTTGATGCCGCTAAAATGACTTCGCTGTCATCAATAAATAAACACCTCGACGGATCTACGTTAAATTTATTAAATGCATATTGCCAAAATTGTGGATGCTCTTTGGGATAGCCGCTTTCATGGCTCGATAGCATGTCGTCTAAACCATCGGCTAAGTTGGTATGGGTTAACTTAAGGGCTAAACTTTGTGGGTGAGCATTAGTAAACAAGATGCGTTGCTTATTTGCCCCAGCTAATGCCTGTAAAAAAGGCATGCTGTCTTGGCGAAGCTTAATCCTGTCCGCCGATGCATGGTGTAATGCCAAAATATCGAGTTTTAAATGGCGTTGCCAGTAATCAAGACAATACCAATCTAAGGTGCCGACCACATCATAGCAAGCTTGTTTAGCTAATTTATTGGCTTCATCCAAGCTTATTTGCCTCTGTATGCTTAATTGTTCAGGCACTATATGCAACCAAAAGTGGTTATCAAAATGAAGATCAAGCAAGGTGCCATCCATGTCGAGTAGGACTGTATCTATTTTATACCAAGGAAACATGTAAATTCCGGTTGTAGAATATACCTAGAATAGTAAGATTGTACCTTGTCTATATTAATTCGTCACATGGGGCTTCAATGACACAGCGGCATAAAAAGCCGGAGATCCTGCATACCGAAATTGTTGCTAAAAGCCGACTGTTTCAAATCGAGCAGGTACACCTTAAGTTTTCTAATGGCGTAGAACGTCAATATGAAAGAATGAAAGGCGGTAGCAGGGGGGCTGTGATGATGGTGCCTATTCATCAAGGTAATTTGTTATTAGCCAGTGAATATGCCGCTGGCACCGATAATTACGAACTGGGTTTTCCTAAAGGATTGATTGATCCTGGTGAAACAGCGATTGAAGCAGCCAATAGAGAGCTCCAAGAAGAAATTGGTTTTGGTAGTTATCAATTGACTCATTTAAAAGAGCTATCACTTGCGCCTGGTTACTTTTCCAGCAAAATGCATATTTTTGTGGCCGAAAAACTGTATCCCAGTCGTTTGGAAGGTGATGAGCCAGAGCCGATCGACGTGATCCCTTGGCCATTATCTGATTGGCAGTTATTACTCGATAATGTCGACTTTTCTGAGTCTCGCAGTGTGAGTGCGCTTTTTTTAACTCAGCAATATCTGAGTACATCAACGGATAGTCTTAAACGTGAGCTAAACGATGTAGAATAGATAAATTACTCGGCGTATTGTGTTAGCCATAGAACAGCAACATAGAATAGGCGATAGCCTTGTTTATTGGTGTCCTTGTCAGGTCATCTTTCTCGAATCCAGCAATTGGAGTAGTAATGAAGCCAGAAGATGTAATTGAGCAAGTCATAGACATTGCAACGGAAGCTGGGCAAACAATTCGTGACATTTACCTTAAAGGTAACTTTAAACGCGAAATGAAGGCAGACAATACCCCGGTGACGTCTGCCGATTTAGCTGCGCACGACATTATTTGCCGTCAGTTAGCTGAGCTAACGCCTGATATTCCTATTTTAAGTGAGGAGGCGGCGGATATTCCATTAAGTGTGCGTGAAACATGGAAACGCTATTGGTTAGTCGATCCATTAGATGGTACTGGTGAGTTTATTGCGGGCAGTGGTGATTTTTCAGTCATTATTGCCTTGGTTGAACATAATCGTCCTATCATGGGTGTGGTTTATGTGCCGATGACGAAAGTGTGTTACTACGCGATCGCGGGGTTAGGAGCTTATAAGCGTGATGGTAAGAATGAGCTACGCATTACCAGTAAACAATTAACCGGTGATGAACCAGAGCATTTGCGTTTAGCGGTCAGTCGTCGTCAAGACCCGCAATCGGTATTAAAGCTGCTTAATAAACCCAATCATTGTGAGTTAGTGGTGATGGGAGGCGCTGCATTAAAGAGTTGTTTAGTGGCCGAAGGGCGTGCAGATTGCTATGTCCGCTTAGGGCCAACTGGTGAGTGGGATACGGGCGCGGCGCAGATCATTATTGAAGAAGCGGGTGGGGCACTGATTGATATTAATTTGCAGCCTATGACCTACAATGAGCGTGAAACGCTCGAAAATCCTAATTTCATTGTGGTCGGCAGTACCAATCTCCCGTGGGATATGTTGCTAACAAATTGATTAATAGTTATTTTACTTGTTTTGAATTAATGGTTCTGTTTGTCTGTTTTTTAGTCGACGGCTGATTTTGACTCATTTTATGGGTTGAGATTAGCTAATATGTCTACCTGAAACTAGGATGGCGCTTTACTTGATAGCATTAGCTAACCAATGGCGAGTTGCTTTATTGCCAGCATAGATATTGCTTGGGCTACTATGGCAGGTAAGGGTTAATTTTAATGCCGAAGACCATGAGATCCCAAAAAACGCCACTCATTTGAGTTAATGCTATTCGGATAAGCACTATTGTTTATATCTAAGTGGATAGCGACTGGGTATGTAGAGCACTGAGCGTGGA
>NZ_JBEOPO010000019.1:0-95950 GCF_040310145.1 Shewanella sp. S1-49-MNA-CIBAN-0167
TTCATAGCAAATCTCACTTCTAGTCTTGATTTATACTATAAGAATAAGCCAAAACTGACTCAGATGCATAGGCATGTAAGTTTTTATTGATGTCTGCCATCGACAAGCCTTGATCTTCAAGTAACACAATTAAGTGATACATTAAATCAGACGCTTCATTGACCAACTCTTCTTTATCATGGGTGGCTGCAGCAAGGGCGGTTTCAAGGCCTTCTTCACCGACTTTTTGTGCAATACGCTTTGTACCACGTTCAAATAATGATGCTGTGTAGCTTGAATCAGCACTTTGACCTTTACGTGAAATAATCAGCTTAGTCAGGTTATCGATAAAAGGATGGGCGTTGCCATCTGGCCAGCAGCTTTCTGTGCCGGTATGGCAAGTCGGGCCGTTAGGAATAACTTGTACTAAAAAGCTGTCATTATCGCAGTCTTTATCGATAGCAATTAAATCAAGTGTGTTGCCAGAGGTTTCGCCTTTGGTCCACAAACGCTGTTTTGAGCGGCTAAAAAAGGTGACTTGGTTAGTGGCTAAGGTTTTGGCTAAGGCGGCTTTATCCATGTAACCTAGCATAAGCACTTTACCGGTCAGGTGATGCTGCACGACCGCTGGAACTAATCCCGAAGTAGCGCCTTGTTGTTTGTCCCAGTCCACGCTTGTGCTATCAAATACAATATCAGTCATAGGTGTTCTCTTTTTTTTGCAAAATTATAAACGAATTGCGATGCTATTGGCGTGCAGATATTGCTTGAGTTCACCAATATCAATAATGCCTTTATGGAATACGCTTGCCGCTAATGCAGCGTCGACCTTGGCAAGTTCGAACACTTCTTTGAAGTGCGCCATGGTGCCAGCACCGCCAGAAGCAATTAACGGTACATCGCATATTGCCCTAACCATGCTTAATTGCTTGATATCGTAACCGCCGCGCACGCCGTCTTGGTTCATGACGTTAAGTACTATTTCACCACAGCCACGCTTTTGCACTTCTTCAACCCAATCTTGAGTATACCATTGGGTGTCTTTAGTGGCGGCTTGATCACCGGTAAACTGTTTGACTTTATAGCTGTCACTGGCAGCATCATAAAATGAATCAATACCAATAACGATACATTGGCGGCCAAACTCGTCTTGCAAACGGGATATCAAGCTAGGGTCACTTAATGCTGGCGAGTTTATCGAGATTTTATCGGCACCAAAAGCCAATTTTTCACGTGCTTGTTCGATGGTTTTAATGCCACCGGCGACGCAAAAGGGGATATCAATTTGCTCCGCGACGCGGCTGATCCAAGATTTATCAATCACCCGATCGTGAGCACTGGCAGTAATGTCATAAAATACTAATTCATCAGCACCTTCAAGGGCGTAACGAGCCGCCAGCGGCACTATGTCACCGACAATTTCGTGATTGCGAAATTGTATTCCTTTAACCACTTTACCTTCGCGTACATCAAGACAAGGAACTATGCGTTTGGCCAACATTGGATTGCCTCCTTAACGGTAAATTGGTTAATTAGCAGTGCTTTGCCGATAATAATCCCCGATGCTTTACTGTCGCGTACTGCGGCGACATTGTCTAGCGTGGCAATACCACCAGAGGCTTGCCAAAGGATGTCAGGATACGTGGAAGCAAGTTCAGTATAGAGTTCAGTGTTAGCGCCAGTTAGGGTGCCATCACGGCTAATATCGGTCACTAAAGCATGTTTAAGGCCGACAGTTTCAAATTCAGCCACCAGTGATTCTAGTGACTTACCGCCACCAGACTGCCAACCCGATACCGCAACGATTTTTTCACCGGCGTCGTTAATGTTGACATCTAGCGCTAAACAAATTGCCTCAGGGCCGTATTTGTTTAGCCAGCTTTTAACCCGTTCAGGCTCTTTAACGGCAAGCGAGCCAATGACCACGCGCTTAACTCCGATAGCTAATAATTCCGCGACTTGCTCTTCAGTTCGAATACCGCCGCCGACTTGAATATCAACATCAAGCCCCGCAGCAAGTTCAGTAATTAATTGGGTTTGACGATTATTAGGATCTTTTGCACCCGTTAAGTCAACAATATGCAACAATTTTGCCCCTTGGGCTTGATAAGACTGCAATTGCGCCAATGGGCTTAAGTCAAAGGTGGTTTGCTTGTCGTAGTCACCTTGGTATAAACGCACCACTTGGCCGTCAATTAAATCAATGGCAGGAATAATCACTGTGGTGTCCCCATATTTAAAAAGTTTTGTAAAATCTTTGCACCCACTTTGGCACTCTTTTCTGGGTGGAATTGCACCCCAAAAAAGTTACCTTTACCAATAGCGGCACTGAATGATTCGCCATAGGTGCTGCGGGCTAAAGTGTATTCACTGATTGGCGCGCGGTAGCTGTGAACAAAATACACGTAGCTGCCATTTTCTATCCCAACAAACAAAGGATGATCGCTGACCTCAATTTGATTCCAGCCCATGTGAGGTAAAGGCAAGCCTTTGCTGTCTAAGTCGCCGATGTCAGTGGGTACTAGGCCTAAGCAAGTGATACTTTGCTCGCTGCGACCGCCATGTTCATTCGATAAAGATGCCAGCATTTGCATGCCAAGACACACGCCCATCACAGGTTGAGTTAAGCTTTTAATCAGCTCGACTAAGTTTTTTTGTTTTAAGGCGTCCATGGCCGCACCTGCGGTGCCAACACCTGGCAATACCACTCGTGCCGCGCTGCGAATAACATCAAAGTCAGCACTGACAATGACATTAGCGTTAAGACGCTCAAAGGCAAACCGTACTGAGCTTAAATTGGCGCAGCCGGTATCTATAATAACGGTAAGGTCATTGGCCATGCTTGTCGAAGCCGTAGTAGACGTGCTTGATGAAACCGATAGTTCTGTCATATGAACTCCTTACAGCACGCCTTTGCTTGATGGCAGTATGTCACCTTCGACCTTCACCGCTTGGCGAAGCGTACGACCGAGTACCTTAAACAGTGCTTCTACTTTGTGGTGATCGTTATCGCCTTTGGAGCCAATGTGTAAGGTGCAGCGCAGGCCATCGGCAAACGAGCGGAAAAAGTGTGGCACCATCTCAATGGCCATTTCGCCGACCATTTCACGCTCAAAATCAGCATTAAATTTAATAAATGGGCGACCTGAAATGTCCATTAGGCATTCGCCGCTGGCTTCATCCATGGGTAAACTGAAACCGAAACGGGCGATGCCGCGCTTGTCGCCTAATGCCTGGCGAATAGCATCACCAATGGCTAGGGCGGTGTCTTCCACGCTGTGGTGATCGTCGATGTCTAAATCGCCATCAACGTGCACGTCCATTTTAAAATTACCGTGGGTTTGAATTTGATCTAACATGTGGTCAAAAAATCCAATGCCAGTTTCAATCTTACCCTTAGTTTGACTGTCTAGGTCAATGGTGACTTTGATGTCTGTTTCTTTGGTGGTGCGTACCACAGTTGCAATACGGCCTTTGCTAAGCAATACATTAGCAATGTCATCCCAATTCAGCGTTTGACGATTGTATTTATAGCTTTTAATACCCATAGCATTGGCAAGCTCAACGTCGGTTTCGCGATCGCCAATCACCGCTGAAGTGGTAAAGTCCACTTTGCCTTGAGTCAGGTAGTCTTTTACTAAGCCCAGTTTCGGTTTGCGGCAGCTGCAATTTTCATCATTAAAGTGCGGGCAAATCACCACATCGTCAAACTTCACCCCTTGGCTTGCAAATATTTGCATCATCATATTGTGCGGAGCATCAAAGTCAGCTTTTGGAAATGAATCGGTACCCAAACCGTCTTGATTGCTGACCATCACCAAGCGAAAACCCGCATTTTGTAATTTAAGCAGCGCTGGGATCACTTGTGGCTCAAACACTAATTTAGCCAAACTATCGAGTTGTTTATCGATTGCCGGCTCTTCAACTAAAGTGCCATCACGGTCGATGAATAATATGTTCTGTTTCATGTTCAATGCCTTCAATAGGGTGTAATTTTATTCGTTTTAATCTATTAATGTTAATCTATGTGCCTATCAATTTGTTCATCAGGTTATCTATCGAAGCGACTTTTGGCCCACTTCTGCTACCGACTCAGACAGGTTTTTTGTAAACAAAGAGATAATTAAATTTGTTTGTTGTTCATTGGTAAAGCTAAAGCGAATGGCATCAGCAAGACGCGGATCTTTATAGGCGCGGGCGACTACACCTGAATCACTTAAGCGTTTAGCGGCAGCGCTGACATCGGCAAATTTAGCCAGCACATAGTTACCGTTTGCCGGTAACACTTTGGCGCCATAGGCTGTAAGTGCATTGCTTAAGCGTTTTCCTTGCTCAACTAAGCTAGCCACTTGGGCTTGCATAGTGTCGATACCCGCTGCGCTTAAGGCTTTTATCGCAAGGTCTGATACTGGCAATGGCACCGGATAAGGGGCGATGACTCGCATCACTAAATCGATAATGTCATCACTGGCAAGCATAAAACCACAACGGGCGCCCGCTAAGGCAAACGCTTTTGATAGAGTGCGCAGCACGACAAGGTTAGGGTACTTACCCAGTAAATCGACCACGCTGTAGTCAGGGCAAAATTCAATATAGGCTTCGTCTACCACCACAATTGAATTTGGCGCCGCTTGAATTGCTTGTTCAATTTTGTCTTTCGCTATCACAGTGCCAGTTGGGTTATTTGGGTTACAAATAAACACAATTTTGGCATTGCCGATTTGTGCTGGCCAATTTTGAGGTAACTGATAGTCATCCGTTAAGCTTAGTGCGTTGACGCCAACATTAAAGGTCGCCGCGCTAATGGAGTACATGCCGTAAGTCGGTCCAAAACAAACAATGTTGTCGACACCTGGAATACAAAAGGTGCGGATCAGTAATTCAATCGCTTCATCAGCGCCACGACTGGCAATAATGTTACTTGCTTTTACGCCTGAATACCGGCTGTAAGCATTGATGAGTTCAGGTGGCTGGCATTCTGGGTAACGATTCACTTTATCAAGCGGGCTATTATTAAATGGCGACTCGTTGGCATTGATCCAAATATCCCCTCTGCCGCCGATACGTCTGGCACTTTGATACGGTGTTAACGTCAGTAACTCGGGTCTGGCCAACGTGTTTGGATCAAAAGGCGCTACTTGGGTCTGACTCATGGCTGTGTTCTCTACTTTCTACGCTATAAAGGTGTTAACTCATCACTTCTGTTCTAGATCAAAGCTTAGACAATAACAACTACTGCAAACTGGCTAAACGAATGGCGATAGCATTTTTATGCGCATCTAACAGTTCATTTTCAGCTAATACCATTACACTTTGGCCTAAGGATTGTAGTCCTTGCTTGCTGAGTTCTTGCACCGTAAAGCGGCGGCTAAAATCGGCCAATGACAAGCTGGATACCGAACGACTATAACCATATGTCGGTAACACGTGGTTGGTGCCACTGGCATAATCACCGACAGATTCTGGTGTGTAAGCCCCTAAAAACACAGACCCCGCACCGCGCACATGTTTCAGTACTTCACGAGGCGCTGCAGTTTGAATAATTAAATGCTCTGGACCATATAAGTTAGACACCTTGGTGGCTTGCCCCATATCACTGACAATAATACTGCGGCTGCATTCTAGTGCTTGCGCGGCGATGTCTTTACGACTCAATTGGGCTAATTGTTCAATTAAAGCTTGGTTTACATCTTCGGCAAGAGTTAATGAGTCAGTGACTAACATCACTTGTGAATCAACGCCGTGTTCAGCTTGCGACAGTAAATCGGACGCCACAAAAGCAGGATTAGCATCTTTGTCGGCAATCACTAGCACTTCAGACGGGCCTGCTGGCATGTCAATAGACACGCTAACACGGCTGTCTTGTGACACTAAGCGCTTGGCTTCGGTCACATAGCGATTACCTGGACCAAATATTTTGTCTACGTTTGGTACTGATTCAGTACCAAACGCCATTGCCGCAATAGCTTGGGCGCCGCCGACTTGGAAAATATCGGTAATGCTGCACACATTGGCTGCATAAATAATCGCATCATTAATTGGCGGTGGGCTGACCAATACGCGTTTGCCACAGCCGGCTATTCTTGCTGGCAGGGCGAGCATCATTACCGTTGAGATTAATGGTGCTGTGCCGCCAGGAATATATAAGCCGACACGCTCGATAGGTTCGCTTCTAAGCTCGCAACGAATTCCCGCTTGAGTTTCAATATCTACACCCTGAAACACTTGCGCCTTGTGAAAGGTTTCAATGTTATTGACTGCTTGCGCTACAGCTTGCTTAACGTCGTCACCCACTCGCGCACAAGCGGCGGCAATAGCGTCAGTTGATAACGCTAACTCTGTCAGTTCAACACCGTCAAATTTTTTGTTATAAGCCAATAACGCGCTATCACCTTGAGCGTTAACTTGCTCAATAATGTCGCGAACACCTTGCTCTACACTGGCATCACCAATCAATGGCGACCGTGCTAAGGTTTGTCGTTGCTGCTTGGTCGATAAAGAGGCCCAATCGAGAATTTGCATTTGTGTTACCCCATCATTTTTTCAATAGGCATGACTAGAATTGAGCTGGCACCTAATGCCGTTAGCTCTTCCATTGTGTCCCAGAATAAATCCTCTGTACTCACTGCGTGAATGGCAACGCGATTAGTGTCGTCATTAAGAGGTAATACTGTTGGGTTTTCTGCGCCTGGGAGTAGGGCCACGATTTGATCTAAGGTTTCAATTGGGGCGTGCAATAAGATGTACTTACTTTCACGGGCACGGATAACGCCATTAATACGCGATAAGATTTTGTTGATGAGTGCCTGTTTTTCAGTAGATTGAGTTTTACTTGATTGAATGATGCAAGCCTTTGAGCGGTAAATCACTTCGGTTTCATACAAGCCGTTAGCTTCAAGGGTGGCTCCGGTCGACACCAAATCACAAATGCCGTCAGATAATCCAGCTCGTGGTGCTACTTCAACTGAACCTTTTAACATACAGTCGCTGTAGTTAATGCCTTTTTCTTGCATAAAGCGGCGCAGTAAGTTGGGGTAAGAAGTGGCGATACGCAGACCTTCAAGTGAGTTAGCATCTTGGTATTTAAACTCATTGGGTACCGCTAATGATAGACGGCACGAACCAAAATCTAATTCACGTAATTTAGTACATTCAGCGGGTTTGTTTGCTAGTTGGCGCTCAATTTGCTCTTCTTCTAGCACGTTCTCACCGATAATCCCGAGGTCAACAACACCATCCATTACCAAGCCTGGAATATCATCATCACGAACACGTAATAAGTCGATTGGCATGTTGTCAGCGTGGGCAATCAGGCGTTGCTCATTAACGTTAAATTTAACGCCACAGCTTTTCAATAACTGTTGAGACTCTTTTGATAAACGACCTGATTTCTGGATGGCAATACGTAAACGCTTTGATTCACTCATGTGATACTTCCTTAATGTATTAACTATAAAATAGTGTAAATTTAACAGCTTAAATAAAAATATAAATTTAGAACAACAAAAAACCCCTGAAATTCCTTCCAGGGGTTTATGTGAAATATTGTTCACCACCAGAAGGATATCGTCCTTCGGCAGTTAGCATCCGAAGGCTACCGCATATGGTGATGATGGTGGATTGTAGTCACTTGGATGTTCATGGTAATTCTCTTTATGTAATCTTATTTAATTAGTTTAATGAGGAATTATACTCTCATTGAATGTCGTGTGTATCGACTTGCAATTAACTTAACCGCATTTATGCTAGTTTGCAAGCGCGGATAAAGCATTTATATTATTTAATGAGCATATTAATGGCATAAGTTATGCTTTGTTATTTTTTTATGCTCAATAAAGCCAACAACATGGTCATGGATTACGGATAAATTATACTCTATAAAGTGAATGGTACCTTGGCTTAAATGATAATGTAATATTTTTTGCTTACCACTGAAGCATTTAATTCGTTCGAGGGCTGCACATCTATCATATTGACCCTAAACATTAACGGTTTGAATAACAGAGTCTAATGACATCGCTGCATCGGTTATTTCCTCAGCAAGGCTGAACGCTCGATCCGCATCAGTATGACTCGTTCGAGCTTCGCTTTGTCTGTAGGCGATGTTTTTATGGTCGTGAGCAGAATGCTAATAGAATAAATCACTTGTGCTGTTTGTTCATTCAATGGATAAACTACACTATAACTAATACAAGGTTAATTCTCAGGCCTTTCCTCATCGATATGAATAAATGATATTCCCATAAGTCGTTGAGTTTATTTTACTCTGCTTATAAGCTGGCATATATTAGCCTTTAACAATAAATCTAACTTCTCGAGGTATGCACTGTATGAAGACCATTGACTTAGTGGCGCTTAGAGATGTTATGGATTTAATGCTTGATGCAGTTTGTGTCGTTGATAGAAAAGGCTGTTTTGTGTTTGTCAGTGCTGCGTTTAAAGATATTTTTGGATATTCTCCTGACGAAGTGATAGGCAAACCAATGATTGGCTTTGTCTATCCCGAGGATGGCATAAGAACGCTTAACGTTGTTGACACACTAATGAGTGGGAAACTTCAACCTCGGTTTGAAAATCGCTGGGTCCGCAAGGATGGAGAAATCGTCGACATTCTTTGGTCTGCTCGATGGTCAGAGTATCACCAATTTAGAATCGCGATTGCTCACGATATTACTGAACGCAAGCAAATGGAACGGCAACTGCATTACATATCAGGACATGATCCATTAACAGAATTGCCGAACAGGACATTATTGTTTGGGCGCTTACAAACTTCACTTGGATTAGCGCGCCGCGAAGGCACTGATCTTTCCTTGTTATTTATCGATATTGATGGGTTTAAGCATGTAAATGATAGTTATGGTCATCTTGTCGGTGACAAGCTACTCAAGAATATAGCTCAACGTTTGCGCGATTGTGTCCGTAAATCGGATACGGTTGGGCGCTTTGGTGGGGATGAGTTTCTAGTTGTGTTAAATGGAATTGATTTATTTGATGATGTGCTTGTTATTGCTGAAAACATACGTATTGAGCTTGAGAAACCTTATCAATTTGACAGTCTTAATTTGCAACTGTCACCGAGTATTGGCGTTGCTCGTTACCCTGAAAACGGTGATGATGAGCAGCAATTAATTCAACATGCAGATCAAGCAATGTATAGAGCAAAAAATGCTGGCGGAAATCGAGTCAATGCAAGTTGAGATAATCTAAAGTCGTTTTATTGCTTAGCCATTGTCTTAAACTTGAACAATGCTCTTGCTAGTAAAATAGTGGGTTATAATTAACCCCGATTGAGATAATAAGGTTAAGTAGTGTCATTGTTTCCGATATTTTATCTGCATAAAAACAATGCGCTAAATATGTTTTAACAAGATGATTTATTAGCTTAGCCTCAACTCGGGATATAGAGATGGGATAGACGGATAAAAATCAGTCTATCGTTAAGTCATCAATATCAAGCTGGTCTTTTGTGTTGCTATCGAGGCGTATTGACGCGTCAATAGCTGGCCTATTGAACGTTAATGTAAGGCAGATAGAGAAACAAAAGGCTGTTTGATAACCGCTTATTATCCCGAGATGAGGTTAGTTATACTGACTTAGGAAGAACATTTTTAGTATGCGTAAAATTGACAAAAAAAGAGACAATCAATTAAGAGAGGGATTAACCTCTGTATGCCAACAAGCAATAGCGGCCTATCCAGGTTTTGCGTGGATTACCCATATGGTTGATTATGCTATATTTCCTAAAGGTTTACGGATTATTTGCATATTTGATACTGAATCACAGCTAATGCAATTTAATCAACGCGGTGATAAAGCGATATTGTTAAGCTTAATTCAACGCACCCTTGCTCAATACGATATTAACCTCAAAGACATCAATCAGCATGTTAGCTTTGATACCGAAACTGCCTGCGAGCAGCAACATCAGGGTAATTGGGCGTTGCGGTTAAGTGAAACTAATAGCATGGCAAACAATGGTCGCTCTAAGCTGCACTCAATGTCGCGTGGAGGCTGATTTAACCTGCTAATACTTATCTCGTTCTAAATTAACGAATCTCAACTGGGGATGTGAGATAGAATAAGTAATTTAGAATCATACTATTACACCTAATATTATATCAAAGTTGGCATTGGTTTTGTTCGTAAGTCAATACAAGATAATTAACAGGGAAAGGCTGTTTGATAACCGTTTATTATCCCAAGCAAAGATTAACGACTAACTGACTTAGGTAAAAGTTTGCTGGTGATTATAAAAATGTAATACATGGGCAAGTTCGTATTCTGATTTAGTTAATGCGCCATAAGCAAAGTGTGGCTTGAGTTCACCCTCATATTGCTGAAAATCACCTAAGGATTGTATCAAACGGTTCAAGGCGACGTTAACGTCGACATGTTCATCTAGTATTGGTGCCGCGGGAATAGATTCACTTAAGCTATGCGACATCGCCCCTTTAGTGGCAAAAACCGCAAACGCTAGTGTGCCAACCGTGTGCTTAAATACGGCAGATTTATGTTGCGGAAACCCGGTCATCGAAAACTCAACACTTTGGGCACAGTGGCTGAATACCTGGGCAGTGTTCCATTGGCCAGTACTTAGGCTTGCTAATTGCTCTGGCGGTAATAATGACATTTTATTCAGGATCGATAACAATGCGTTTAAATTAAGTAGCTTAGTATCCTTGCCTTGGTTTAACCACATCACACTCGCCCCCCCTAAGCCGATGGCTGCGCTCGCTACACCCACTTTTAAAAATTGTCTACGTTGCATTGTTTAGCCTCAATTTTTGATAGTTGCATGTGCATTATTGACGTTTAAGACAACCCAATTAGGATCTTTGTTGTCGATACATTTTTATAAAATATTCAATCTTATTTCAATAAGTATAACAACGACAAGCTGCTCATGATCTTTTATAACGATCTGTAGCCTAACTAATTCGTTGCTATTCATTGGCATATCAGGAAATGAAATTTGATCCATTTCTGTTTCAGCTTTGCATATCGCTGTTTAGCGCTCACGGTTATTTGTTCGCAAATACTAATGTGGTTATGTTTACTCAGTAATGCCTCATTAACTGAAATTGGGTGACCTGAGTTGATCATTAATGCAGTCTCGATAAAATCGAGATCTATGTCTTAAATTTTATCTGAAAAATCAGTTATCTTAAGCTTAAGCGATTTCTTGAGTATTTTATTTATGTTTCAAATCTTTTCTGATTTGGCATCTTGGCTTATTTACAGTGTATTGGGCTTGTCGGCAGAGACAAAGCTCGGTGATGCGCTGCATTTCTTTGTTGAAGATGTCACTAAAATTTTTGCATTGCTCTTAGTGATGATTTATCTCATTGCCCTAATGCGGGCGTCGTTAAATGTGGAGCGAGTCAGGGATTATTTAGCCGGTAAACATCGAGGCGTAGGTTACTTGATGGGAGCTGGATTTGGTGTCGTCACCCCATTTTGTTCCTGTTCGAGTATTCCGGTGTTTTTAGGCTTCACGTCTGCGGGGATCCCTTTGGGGATCACCATGAGTTTTTTGATCACTTCGCCCTTAATCAACGAAGTGGCAATATTACTGCTGATGAGTTTATTGGGGATAAAGTTTACTCTTTTGTACGTCGCCGTCGGCATGAGTGTGGGCATGTTAGGAGGGTTATTTCTTGACACGATTAAAGCGGAACGTTGGTTGCAATCGTTTGCGGCAGAAGCGTTAAAACGTGGTCAACAAAAGGGCGGCGAAGATAAGGTTGATGATGGCGTCAGTGCAGACCCCTTGTCTTTGCCACAAAGGCATCAATTTGCCAAAACTGAGATGCTGGATATTTTTGGCCGGGTATGGAAATGGGTCATTATTGGTGTCGGTTTAGGTGCTGCATTACATGGTTTTGTTCCCGACGGTTGGATTGCGGCGCATTTGGGTGACGGACAATGGTGGTCTGTTCCTGCCGCTGTGTTGCTGGGTATTCCTCTTTATTCCAATGCGACAGGGGTTATTCCTGTGATGGAAAGCCTGATTATCAATGGTCTACCTATAGGCACCACATTGGCATTTTGTATGAGTACAGTGGCGGCAAGTTTTCCTGAATTTATTTTGCTAAAACAAGTTATGCAATGGCGCTTACTGGCGATATTATTCTGTCTTTTATTAGTCGCGTTTACACTGGTCGGTTGGATTTTTAATGCACTAGCGCCAACCTTGTCATCTTCAATTTAAAAAATTAATTATTAAGGAATAAAAATGAAAATCATTAAAGTATTAGGCTCTGGTTGTAAAAAATGCCTTGAAACTGCCGAATTGGTCCAAGCCGTTGCAGATGAAAAGGGTGTCGCAATCAAAATCGAAAAAGTGACCGAGATGGCGCAAATTATGGCTTATGACGTTATGAGCACGCCAGCGGTGGTGGTAGATGAAAAAGTGGTTCATAAAGGCAGTAAACCCACTAGAGATCAAATAGCCGAGTGGATATAATTTGCCTCTGTAGCGATAAGTTGCTTGGGGCTATTGGCAGTAAATAAGCCGATAGCCTCTTTGGCATTGTGCTAGATTGTTATTGACTCTAGCGGACAGAGACATTGAAATCTTGCCAGTAACGTTTCTTTCCTCATGTTTATCTAAAAGCTTAAGGGTCATCAGTTCGGATCCTTCGCAATCGAGTGCCATTTGAAATAATAAAAGGGTGGACGAATAAGTCG
This sequence comes from Shewanella sp. S1-49-MNA-CIBAN-0167, assembly GCF_040310145.1. NCBI lineage: Bacteria > Pseudomonadati > Pseudomonadota > Gammaproteobacteria > Alteromonadales > Shewanellaceae > Shewanella > Shewanella sp. S1-49-MNA-CIBAN-0167. The sequence goes on from NZ_JBEOPO010000019.1 coordinate 12,673, forward strand.
CCGACAGGCTTTTATTGTAATGTTAATGCACCCTCAGTGCATGTGATCATGTCGATGATGACATTAATGACATCATCGATTGCTGAATTTAACCACCATCGCGTTGAAATCATGACTCAAACATTAGCAAAGGTGCAATTAAAGGATAATAAAGGCTTACGCCCATAAAAGGACTTATGTTTTCATTGGGCGACGGTTATCACAATCCTGATACCGCATCTCAGTTGATTGTCATCGGGCGTTTTACTAGTGATCGTAAGGTGACGGATTGGACATTCTCGTTTGATTTATTTGGTCAATCGCCAGCAGGAAAAGTCATCAGTATGACGGAAAAATGTAAAGCGACAGACCCCAAAAGGGTGTTTCAACTCTCCTTTGAGAATGCTAGGCAAATAATCCTTCCCAACGAGTTTCCCCCAATAACCATAAAGCAATGATCCCTTTATGTTGCTCGAATAAATGCTGAGTCACACAGGTTCCAGCATATTTTAATGCTCGGTTTACAATAATTGAATCCAGTCGTCATTGCTGTTACATCGACATCCTTTTGTACTTTTGATGATAAACAGTTGGAACATGAAGCTGTTATAAGCATAATAGCCCAAACCATATCACATCAGCATTAGCGCGATAATTTGAGGATGCTTTGAGCTCGACACTTACCCAATCCGTTACCCACGAATTTAGCGAGCGCGGTGCGTTAGCAAAACATGTACATCATTATCACAATCGCCAGACCCAAACAGATATGGCGGTTGCGGTGAGTGAGGCTATTGCTAAAAAGCATAATCTGATTTTAGAGGCGGGTACGGGCGTGGGCAAAACCTTCGCGTATTTAATCCCTGCCTTGCTCAGTGGTAAGCAAGTGGTCATCAGTACTGGCAGTAAAAATCTTCAAGAACAGTTATTTCTCAAAGACTTACCTGCATTGCTAACCATGCTTGATATTCATGTCCCTGTTGCATTACTCAAAGGGCGTAATAATTATTTATGCCAATTACGCCTTGAAAAACAGATGCAAATGGCCAATAAGTTTACTGAATTTTACATTGATGATTTATTAAAAATTAACCAGTGGGCACATTTAAGTAAAGATGGCGATATCGGCAATTTAACCTCGGTGGCTGAACATTCTGAAGTGATCCCCACCGTCGTCAGCACCAAAGAAAGTTGTACCGGTAAAAAATGTGATCATTATGATGTGTGTTTTACCCGTAAAGCACGCATTAAAGCTATGGACGCTAAAGTGGTAGTGGTCAATCATCATTTATTTTTTGCAGACCGATTATTGAAGGACTCTGGTTTTGCGGAGTTATTGCCGGACCCAGATGTTGTCATCTTTGATGAAGCCCATTTAGTGCCTGATATCTGTATCAGTTACTTTGGCAGCCACATTTCAAGTCGCGAAATTGATAAACGACTCAATGCGGTGATCAAACTGCATAAAGAAGTGATCCGCGACAGCATTCAACTTGAACAACTGGCTCAGCGTGGCTTAATTGCCCTCAGTGAATGGCACAACTTGATGTTTGAACATCAAGTCTCTGATTGGCGCAAAGTGCTTGCCCATAAAACACTTGCCAGCACATCTTGGAGCTTACACCAGGCGCTTGTCGATTTAGCCAATAATATGCAATATCATCTGGGTCGAGATGATCAACTCGATATTGCCTTTGAGCAATTACAGGCGCTGGCTGAGACATTACGTCATTATTTTGAGTGCCAAGACCTGCAAGCGGCTTACAGCGTAGAACTTGGCCCTCGGTTTATTATGCTTCGCATGAGCCCGATTAATGTCGCCAAACAATGTCAGCAATTGTTTGTTAAGGATACGCGTTGGATATTTACTTCCGCGACATTGCAAGTGAATCGCAGCTTAGCGCATTTTGCTAAAGAGTTAGGCTTGGCTGACTCAAAGCAACTCATTTTAGACAGTCCATTTGACTATCCCAATCAAGCCGTATTTTGCGTACCTCGTCATTTAGGCAAGGTGGGGCAGTCGCAACATTCAGCAAAACAACTGGTTGATGTGTGTGTTCAAGCCATTAATGCCGCACAAGGACGGACATTTATTTTATTTACCAGTCATCATATGCTGCAACAAGTCGCCGTAATGTTGCAAGGTAAAGTCAAGTATCCGCTTTTAGTGCAAGGGCAGGCCAGTAAACAAAGTTTATTGAATAAATTTCGACAACTCGGTAATGCGGTGTTGTTGGGAACCAGCAGTTTCTGGGAAGGAGTGGATGTTCGCGGTAAATTACTCAGTTGTGTGATTATTGATAAATTACCGTTTGTGTCTCCAGATGACGCATTATACAAGGCTCGAGCGGCTAATGCTGAGCGTCAAGGACTCGATCCTTTTGCCACTATTTCATTGCCGCAAGCGGTGATCAGTTTAAAGCAGGGCGTAGGGAGATTAATCCGTGATGAAAAAGATCGTGGTGTGCTTATCTTGTGCGATAATCGGATTGTGAATCGCGCATATGGGCAAGCGTTTATTAATTCATTGCCGCCAATGCAGCGAACTCGCGACTTAGAGCACGCATTACAATTTTTAAAACAGATCCCTTAAGCTTTTTAAAACATCGCCCATCAGTTATCATAATGGGCTTATTTGTCGTGATTACCGAGTAACCCATCAAAATGCCTAAGCAGTTACATATCCTCGCGCTTGATACTTGCACTGAAACTTGCTCAGTAGCATTAACCATTAACGGCGACGTTTATGCTCGTATTGAAGATGCTCCGCGCGAACATAGCCAACGTTTGTTACCTATGGTCGACGCCGTCTTAGCTGAAGCTAAAGTGACACTAGCCGATATTGATTTAATTGCTTATGGCCGCGGCCCCGGCAGCTTTACCGGTATTCGTATTTGTACTAGCATGACCCAAGGTTTAGCACTGGGGCTAGATTTACCCGTTATTGGTATTTCTACGCTTACTGCCATGGCGCAAATGGCGATTGAGCTCGGAGCTTCACAGGTATTGTGTTGTATTGATGCCCGCATGAAAGAAGTGTATTGGGGACAATATATTGCCAAAGATGGTATTGCCACCTTAGTGGGTGAAGAACACGTTAGCGCGCCAGAAGCGATTGAATTGACACTCGATACTCAACAAACCATTAGTGTTTGTGGCACAGGATTTGAAGCCTATCCACAATTATTGAATATTGCGCCGCACATTACTCCATGCAGTCAAGCAACTTACCCAGATGCAAAAGCCATGATCGTGCTTGCGCAGCAAGGTTACCAACAAGGTTTACATACCTCTGTCGATGAACTTTCGCCAGTGTACCTTCGTGATACGGTTACATGGAAAAAACTTCCTGGCCGAGAATAGCCATTCGGCGTTATTTGACATAAAGTATAAGAGACAAACATAGGTAAACGGTATCGTTAATGACGATAAATGCAGCATTATTAATGGTCAATAATCAATCAGGCCCTATCAGTCTGAGTCAAACTGTTGCCGGAAATCGACCGATCATTGCGGCCCGCGAACCTATTATTATCAACCCTTTTGCTTCAGACCGTGAAGTTAAAGGCATTGAAACCCGTAACTTGGTCATTGTTGATGATTTAACCTTGTCGGCTAAACAGCAGGCACGTGTTGAATATGATCGTGATACCCATAGTCAACGTGGTGCCATAGCGCAATATTTGTCTACACAGCATTTTGTTAAAAGAGACGAAATTCAACAAATGGTTGGTATTGATTTATATGCCTAATGTATCGTGGTCTGCAATACCCAGTCGCAGCCGTTTTATGATTGAATTACTGCTGGCTTTTTTATTAACTCGATTTCCGTATATCTCTATTCCTTTTAAATGGTTTGAAAGCTATTTCCATGAATTATCTCATGGCATCGCGACGTTAATGACGGGTGGCTCGGTCAGTCATATTCAATTATTTCCAAACGGTGCAGGCCTTTGTTTTAGTCAAGGCGGCAGTAGCATATTAATTGCTTATGCCGGTTATTTTGGTGCCGCATTGTGGGGATATACAATCTTCCTCATGGCTACTCAAAAACAGACTATCCGGTTTACACTCACCCTGTTAGCCATAACAGTGGCGGCTTCGTTACTTTTCTGGGCTCGTGATCTGTTAACAATTATTATTCTTAGCGTCTTGATAATACTTTTTTTGTTACCACTTAAATTAAAAAATAGTAGCCTATTAAACACCTTGCTGCGTATATTAGGCCTGATGATTATTTTAAACGCCATGGCCAGTCCAATGGTGTTATTGGGGTTAAGCAGCCAAGGCGATGCGGTTTTGTTAGCTAAAATGACTTGGCTACCAGCATGGTTGTGGGTAATGTCATGGCTAGCATTTAGTGGCTATATGTTGTGGCTCTGCTGGCGTAAAGTGGGTCGAAAAAAGGGAGTGTCAAAATGAAACGTAACATGATGTTAGGAGCCTTAATTGGCTTATCAAGTTTAGGTATGTCGACCGCAATATACGCAGCCGATAGTATGCCCGATAAAAAAGTGACGGCGCCGCAGGTCAATGCTGCGCTTGCTAAGGCGGTGGCCAGCGAATTTCGGTCTACAGAAAATAAACTGCGTGATCAATATCGTCATCCTGCAGAAACATTAGCTTTTTTTGATGTAAAGCCTGAACAGACGGTTATTGAGTTATGGCCGGGTGGTGGTTGGTATGCTGAAATTCTTGCGCCTTATTTAGCCTCAAAAGGTCAATATGTTGCCGCCAATTTTGAAACTAAGCCTGCAGAAGATAACCGTCAGACGGCTTATTATAAATCAGCCGGTGTTAAATTTGAAAAATGGGTGAGTGACAACAAAGCGAGCGTTGGCAATGTTCAGTTTGTAACCCTCGATCCACCGGCTAAATTTTCATTAGGCAAAGATAACTCTGCAGACCACGTATTAACATTCCGTAATTTGCATAATTGGGCCATGAAAGGTGAGTTAGAAGGTGTATTTAAAGCCGCTTATGACGTGTTAAAAGTCGGAGGTTCATTAGGGGTCGTCGAGCACAGAGCAAACGTGGGGATGGCTGCAGAAAGTGGTTATATGGAACAAAATCAAATGGTTGAACTTGCCAATAAATACGGTTTTGAACTGACTGCGAACTCAGAATTAAATGCCAATCCTAAAGACAGCAAAGATTATCCCAAAGGTGTGTGGACATTACCACCCCGTTTAGCGATGGGCGATCAAGATAAACAAAAATACCTTGATATTGGTGAAAGTGATCGTATGACACTTAAGTTTACCAAAACTGCGGCTAAATAATCTGAACACGAAATAGTAAACGCATCTAAAATAGCACTTTGAGTCATATTGAATGTACATGCAATAGATTCACTATTGTCATGGTAATTCGGCATGTTAGCGGTACAAAGTGCACGTTTGCTGTGAAAAGCTGACCTGTAAGTGGATAGTTAAGCAGATGATTAAGCCATGACCCCGTCTCCGCTCTCAATTTAGATCAATTCGTTTTGTAAAGTGAGCCCATCATGTTGAACGTTAACGTCGCCGAGATTCAATTGCCGTTGGCTCATATAACCCTTGCTGCGAAACGCTATGGTGATGCTAGTAAGCCGATGATATTGGCTTTGCATGGCTGGCTTGACAATGCAGACAGTTTTATTCCCTTAGCACAGGCTTTTGCCGATCAAGGTTTGTTCGATACATTTCAACTAATGTGCATTGATTGGCCTGGACATGGATTATCAGATCACCGTCCAGGGCGCTATCCATTGCATTGGGTCGATTACATTTATGATCTGCAAGCCGTGATCCATGCTATCGCACAAGATACCGGGCCGATTATTTTATTGGGTCATTCGCTTGGCGGCATAGTGGCGTCAGCTTATAATGCTTGTCTTGCTGAAAACATCCATAAACTTATATTAATAGAAGCACTTGCACCATTATCAGAGTCTTCCAGCCAAGCTAAAGATCGCTTACGTAAAGGTTTACTGCAACAACAACGTTTTAATCGTCAATTAGCCAGACCCGCTCCGACATATTCCTCTATGGACGTTGCGGTTCAAGCTCGGCATCAACTGACTGGATTGGCATTGCCATGGTGTGCACTGATCACCAAGCGTAATATGGCGCTCACTGATGGACAATATCATTGGCGCAGTGACCCTAGATTAAAGTTAGATTCGCTGAACCGATTTACGTTTGATCAGGTAGATGCGCTGATGACCACCAGTGACACGCCTTCTTTACTGATTATTGGCCATGATGGCTATAAACAATTAACCGCATCAACAGATCAAGCCAATAAATGGTTTACCCATATTGAAATAGTACATTTATCCGGAGACCATCACCTTCATATGGGAAATGCCCAACAGGTGGCCGAATCGATTGGAGCATTTATTCTAAATAGCCGTTAACACTGGTTGAAATCGCTATTATTTTTCGATTATTTATGTGACTATAGTCGAAAATTAAAACGCTTGTATGATTTCGGTCACGATAAGCATCATAATAAAGCCTGCGATAACAATATTAATGATACGCAGACAATAAAATATTTTACCACTGACGGGGTATGCACGTCTTAGCACAGTGGGTATTATTAGGAGACACTTGTGGACCAGCCTTGGATTAATAATTTACCTGAACATGTTCCGGCCGAAATTGACCCATCTCAATTCAGTTCCTTAGTACATATGTTTGAAGATTCAGTAGCAAAATATGCCGACCAACCTGCGTTTATTAACATGGGTGCGACGATCACATACCGTAAACTCGAAGAACGCAGTCGAGCTTTTGCAGCTTATTTACAAAACGAACTGCATTTAAAAAAAGGTGATCGTGTTGCCCTGATGATGCCCAATTTGTTGCAATATCCTATTGCTCTGTTTGGTGTTTTACGCGCGGGTATGGTGGTGGTTAACGTTAATCCACTTTATACTCCGCGGGAATTAAAGCATCAACTAGTCGATTCAGGTGCGAAAGCTATTGTAGTGGTGTCAAATTTTGCTCATACCTTAGAAAAGATTGTCGTTCAAACACCTATTGAATCGGTCATTATTACCAATCTTGGTGATCAACTTAGTGCACCGAAACGCACCTTAGTGAATTTTGTCGTTAAATACATTAAAAGATTAGTACCCAAATACCATTTACCTCATGCATTATCGTTTCGCGATGCCTTATCAAAAGGTCGTCGTCTGCAGTATATTAAAGCGGATATTACGGGTGCTGATTTAGCCTTTTTACAATATACCGGTGGCACAACCGGGGTATCTAAAGGCGCAATGCTAAGCCATAAAAATGTGGTGAGTAATGTTTTACAGGCCAATGGTGCTTACTCTCCAGCCCTTGATAATGGCACTGAGTTTGTGGTGACAGCCTTGCCGCTGTACCATATTTTTGCCCTTACGGTTAACTGTTTGCTGTTTTTGCACAAAGGCAGCAAAAATTTACTTATCACCAATCCTCGCGATCTTCCCGCATTTGTGGCTGAATTGAAAAAGTACCCGTTTACCGTATTGACCGGTGTTAATACCTTATTCAATGCTTTGGTGAACAATGAAGAATTCACCCAACTTGATTTTTCTGGCTTAAAACTGTCGATTGGCGGTGGTATGGCCGTACAACGCGCGGTCGCCGATAAATGGCAAAATCTGACTAAGACACGTTTATTAGAAGGTTATGGTTTAACAGAAGCATCGCCTTTAGTGACTTGCTGCCCATATAACCTCAGTGGTTATAATGGATCGATTGGTTTTCCTGCACCATCGACCTTTATTCAAATCAGGGATGAAGACTCAAAGGTATTGGCTCAAGGCGAAACTGGCGAGTTATATGCTAAAGGCCCTCAAGTCATGCTGGGCTATTGGCACCGTCCGGAAGAAACAGCTACTGTAATTGATAAAGATGGTTGGTTAGCAACAGGCGATATTGGTTACATGGATGAAAAAGGTTTCTTTTTCATTGTTGATCGTAAAAAAGACATGATTTTAGTGTCAGGTTTTAACGTATTCCCGAATGAAGTGGAGGAGGTCGTTGCCTTACACCCTAAAGTGATTGAAGTCGCTGCTGTTGGCGTTCCCAATGATGCCAGTGGCGAGTTAGTAAAGATTTTTGTGGTCGCAAAAGACAAATCATTAACCGAAGAAGAGCTGATTAAGCACTGCCGTCATCATTTAACGGGATATAAAGTTCCTAAGCTGGTAGAATTTAGAGACGAATTACCGAAAACCAATGTGGGTAAAATTTTACGCCGACAACTTCGAGATGAAGTTACCAAAGCGTAAAATCAAAGCCGGCAACTGAGCCGGCTTTTTTTATGCTTAGCTATTCTCAGTTGACTGCCATGGCCCACATCTCTTTTTAGCGGAGCCTATTTTGTTAACGTTTGAATATATCAATGATGATGCCAGCTTATTGTCATTAGTTGAACAATACCAACAAAGCACCTTATTGGTGCTCGATACTGAGTTTGTCCGCACTCGAACCTATTATGCTAAATTAGGTCTTATTCAAGCCTACGATGGCAAGACCTTAGCATTAATTGATCCGGTCGCGATTACCGATTTAAGCCCTTTTTGGCAATTATTAACTAACCCGAATGTTGTTAAGTTAGTGCATTCATGCAGTGAAGATCTTGAGGTGTTTGCTCATTACGGTGAATGCCAACCTAGCCCATTATTTGATAGCCAAATAGCTGCTAGTCTTGCCGGTTTCGGCCACGGTTTAGGATATGCCAAACTAGTCGATGCATGCTTGCAAGTTGAAATAGATAAAGGCGAGTCACGTACCGATTGGATGAAACGTCCACTCACTGAAGCACAATTACACTATGCAGCCAATGATGTGTTTTATTTGTATCAATTATATCCACAGCTCCAAGAGAAACTTGCGGCAAACAATCGTATTGAATGGTTGTTTGAAGAAGGTCAGCGCATGACTGAAGGGCGTTTGTCATTGCCAGAAGGCGACAGCGTTTACCTTAAAGTAAAAAATGCCTTTCAGCTATCGAGTCAGCAATTAGCCTATTTAAAAGTATTGGCTAAATGGCGCTTAAACAAAGCGGTAAGCCGTAATCTTGCGCTCGGTTTTGTGGTAAAAGATCATGCATTAATTGCATTAGCCAAAAAACAACCGACCACGTTAGCAGAATTAGCTCAATTAAATGATTTAACGGATCAAGAAAAACGTATTCATGGCAAAGACTTATTAACGGTAATGGCGACTGCAGATTTAGTTAATCTACCTGAAGAAGTTGATATTGTTGCGCTTAAATCTGGTTATAAATCAGCTTTTAAAGAGGTTAAGAACGTCTTGACTGAATTATGTGAGCGAGAAAATGTTGCATTAGAATTTGTTGGTTCTAAACGCCATATTCATGAGTTTTTGTTATGGCTTTTCAATAATAAAACGACCTCAACACCTTTGCTACTAAGTGGTTGGCGAGGAATGTTGATCGGTGATTTGCTAGCGCGAGTACGTTTCAATTAATGCAATAAGATCATCAAACTAAAAAGGATACTTGCATTGCTGCAAGTATCCTTTTTGTTATTTTGTCCTAGCGATTTAATCTCAACCAGTGATAGTTACTTAGTATCAGGTAAGGTGACGTTAAGCTCTAAAACCGATAAATTGTCGTCATTTTGGTCTAACTGCACAGACACTTGGTCTTCTGATATTTGGACATATTTTCGGATAACTTCGATGATTTCTTGTTTCATCTTTGGAAAATAATCAGGTATACCGCGTTCTCCACGCTGATGAGCCACAATAATTTGTAATCGTTCCTTTGCCAATGATGCGGTATTGGGCTTTTTACTGCTTCTAAAATAATCAAGTATCGACATAATTAGCTCCCAAATATCCTTTTAAGGAATCCCTTTTTTTCTTCTGTGATAAATCGAACCGGCACATCGTCACCTAATAAGCGCGCAACGGTATCGCCGTATGCTAAACCTGCATCACTTTCTTGATCAATAATGACTGGTACTCCTGAGTTTGATGCTTTCAGTACCGATTGAGATTCAGGGATCACACCTAGCAATTCAATGGCTAAGATTTCCTTCACATCTTCAACGCTGAGCATTTCACCTGTTCTGACTCTGGCAGGAGAGTAGCGAGTTAACAGTAAATATTCTTTAATCGGTTCCAGAGATAATTCAGCACGACGTGAGCGACTCTGTAGCATACCTAAAATACGGTCAGAGTCACGTACTGAGCTAACCTCTGGATTGGTGGTCACAATCGCAATGTCAGCAAAGTAAAGTGCCATCATTGCACCTTGTTCAATCCCCGCAGGGGAATCACACACAATATAATCGAAATCTTTTGTTAAATTGTCAAGTACTCGACCCACGCCTTCTTTCGTTAGCGCATCTTTATCGCGTGTTTGAGACGCGGGTAAAATAAACAGTTTATCACAGCGTTTATCTTTAATTAATGCTTGGTTTAAATTGGCTTCACCATTGATAACGTTGACAAAATCATATACAACTCTGCGTTCACAACCCATTATCAAATCAAGGTTGCGTAAACCGATATCAAAATCGATAACAACGGTTTTTTTTCCTTTTAAGGCCAATCCGGTGGCAATTGCTGCACTGGATGTTGTTTTACCCACACCGCCTTTACCTGATGTGACAACAATAATTTGTGCCATTTATTTTTATGTCCTTGTATTTGCCGATTATTGGGGCAATGATTCAACAGTGAGGGATGCGCCATCAAGGCGAACACAGCCTCTTTGGCTTAGATCGTATTGTTGCAAATGTTCAGTCAACCAATACTGTCCAGCAATCGATACTAATTCTGCTTCTAACGAGTTAGCGATAATCACACTTTGATTATCTCCCGCTGCGCCAGCCATGGCCTTGCCACGAAGAGCGCCATATATATGAATGCTACCATCTGCAATGACTTCTGCGCCATTACCAACCGCACCAAAAATGATTAAATCAGCATTTTGTGCGTATATTTGTTGTCCAGAACGCACATTTTGCTTAATAATTTTGGTTGCCCGTTTAGGCAACTCTGCTTTACGGGCTTGTTTGCCCGACTTTACCACGGCAATAGCCATGCACTTTGCTTGTTCAATTTGCGCTGGGCTTGCGTCGGTAATGCCAACAATAATAAGATTTCGGTCAATTAATAATTGTTTTAGCGCATTGAAATCTATGTGGGAATGCTGAATGGCAGATAAATTTAATACCAAGGGTGCGCCCAAAAAGAACTGAGGAGCTTGAGCCAATTTTGAGTCTAATTCAGATGCTATGATATCGAGATCGTTATGATTAATATGCAGCACTGACAATGTAAAAGACGTGGCCTTTAATTCGAGATTTTCTTTAGCCATCTCGGCGTGATTCTCCAATACTTCAGTGATAAACTGATTTACAATTATTTTCTTGTCTCACCATGTTATAGTGTGCTCAGTTGACTATCAAGTTTGAACCTTTGGAAATTTACACTAAAATGATATGTGCAGTATATAAAAGTGGTCGAAGAGCAGATACTTACCTTTTTGTTAAAAAACGTGATGTTTTTGATGAGGTTCCTGAGTCGTTAATGGAAATGTTCGGCACGCCTACATTAGTAATGATTGTCCCATTATCTAAACGAACTCACTTAGGTATCGCTGATATTAACAAAGTGAAGTCTGCATTGGCTGAACAAGGCTTTTACTTACAAATACCGCCACCGCAAGTTAATTTACTCGAACAACACAAACAAGAATTAGCTCTTAAGACAGTAGCCCTTAAGAAATAAGCTCATTCTCAAAGGAGTAATCAAGACTAATATGATTCAAAAAATCATTTTAAGCGTATTTTTTTACTTCTTTTGTTCTAATATCTTGATGGCTGAATACAGCCATCGTGAATTTACTGACTACCTGTTACAGCTTCAACAGAAGTCGATAGCCGCTGGCGTTAATCAACTTACAGCAGAACGCTATATTGCTAATATTAAAATATTCAAAAAAGCCAATTTCAGCACCGACTTACAACCATCGACATCCTTAGAGTACTTTATCCCCCAAGCTGTTCCAGAAATTACTGTCAGCACCGCTAGAGCGATGTTTCAGCAGCATGAACCCCAAATAAATGACTTGAGTCGAACTTATCAAGTTCAGCCTCGTTTCCTTATGGCGTTATGGGGCATGAACTCTCGTTTTGGAGAGCGTCCGGGTCGTTTCCCTGGACTATCTGTATTAGCCTCACTCGCATATAAAGGTGATAAAGAAGCATTCTACATTAACGAATTTATTGCTGCGCTTAAGTTAATCGAGCAGACAAATATAACTGAGGATTTATTGCTCAGTTCCTCATCTGGGGCGATGGGACAGATGCAAATAATGCCGAGCCAATTACTAAAGTACGGTGTCGATGCCGACAATAACGGTATAATCGATGTCTGGAACAGCATGGATGATGCCTTTGCATCAACGGCGAATATGTTGCACCAACAAGGGTGGCAATATGATTCTACATGGGGGCGACAGGTAAAAGCCACCATGATGTTAGATCCTAATTTGCATGGTTTAAGCACTCATCACACATTCCCACAGTGGCAAGCCTACGGTGTCAGACGCTTCAATGGTAATGACTTACCGCAACGAAACGACATGGATGTGTCATTAATTGTGCCTGATGGACCGAAAGGGCGCTTATATTTGGTGTACGATAACTTCCGTTTATTGCATCAATTCAATGACACTTTGTACGATACCTTAGCGATAACTTACCTCTCTGAGAGAATTAAACAGTAAACTGAGGTGTTTTCGGTGTAAAATGCGGTCAAATTTCGATAAAAAGTTACTATAGATAGAAAATGATGACTCAGTTTTGGACAACCACACCTTTAGAAAACATGACACCCGAACAATGGGAGTCACTTTGTGACGGCTGCGGTAAATGCTGTTTAAATAAAATCATCGATGATGATACCGATGAACTTTATTACACTAAGGCAGCATGCCATCTATTAGACAACGACACCTGTGGTTGCCGTAGTTACCTTGATCGCTTTACTTATGTTCCTGAATGTACAGCTATTACTCCAGAAAATATCGCTGAGTTGACTTGGTTACCTGACAGTTGTGCATACCGTCGCTTGCATCTTGGTAAAGGTTTACCGAGTTGGCATCCGTTGCTGACAGGAAGTAAAGAGGCCATGCACAGCGCTGGTATTTCGGTACAAGGCAAAACCGTCAATGAAATGAAAGTGAAATATTTAGAAGACTGTATTGTATTGTGGCCATTATTGGACATTGAATAATAAGTGCAATAAAACACCTGTTCGGGATATAAATAGCTGAAATAGTCCGGTTATAACCTAATCCGCCCTATCTTAAGCCCAGCAAAGGCTATAAAAGCCAAAAGACCTCAATGAGGTCTTTTGATGCTTAATTTACTCTTCACGCTTACTTTTGCTGGTTTATCTTGCTGGTTTAAGCGCCGGCAACAACATTAATAACCAGATTACACAATAAACAGCAAAACCAACCATCATCCACTGGGCCATGCTAACAGAAAGCCATGACCATGGTGAGTCACTGCACATGCCTGTCGGCGAGAATACTGAAGGCAACCATGTGTCCAATGGCATAAAGCTGGGGAACTCAGGGTAAAAAGAGCAAGTAGCAAAAGGTGACGGATTAACCTGCATATCATTTAATTCATACGCTAATTGTAAGCCCCACACAGCAGAGATTGCCCAACCGACCATACCTACTAGGCGTAAAAACCACACTTCAGGTTGTAGCATGCCTATAAGCCCAGCCAGAAAAATACCGAGTACCGCAACTCGGATGTAAATGCACATCACACAAGGCGCTAGATCCATGCCATATTGAAAAAATAGGGCCGCTAACTCTAGCCCAATAGCGGATAATAACAATAAACCCCAAGAAATACGGCTACGACAAAACTGCTGTAATTGCGACAATTTCAGTTCCTAATAAACGTTGTGATAGAAAAAAACACCCTCAAATGAGGGTGTTCTAATAGACTGTAGAGACTTTAAGATAATTTAACTGCTAAGTCCAATAACGAGATTTAATTAATGACCCATTGCAGCACCAGTGATGTCTTTGGCTGAGTGGTGGATTAATAATTGAGTTTCATAGAGCATATTAGTCATATCGACTAAGAAACCGGTTTCAATAGCCAATACACCGACAATAGATAATACAATGGTATAAGGTAAAGCCATCCATACCATACGGCCATAAGACAAGCGAATTAACGGTGCTATAGCCGACGTTAACAAGAACAAGAATGCAGCTTGTCCATTCGGCGTTGCTACTGAAGGCAGGTTAGTACCGGTATTAATCGCCACCGCAAGCAAGTCAAATTGGTCTCGAGTGATTTGGCCACTCATCAATGCAGCTTTTACTTCATTAATGTAAACAGTACCCACAAACACGTTATCACTGACCATAGACAATAAGCCGTTAGCAATGTAGAAAATCACTAACTGCATATTTCCTTCATAACCTAATGCCCACTGGATAACTGGTGCAAACAGATCCTGGTCAATGATCACACCAACAATGGCAAAAAATACCGCTAATAATGCAGTGAAAGGCAGTGCTTCTTCAAAAGCTTTTCCGAGCGCATGTTCATCAGTAACGCCATTAAATGCAGTGGTTAAAATAATAACAGATAAACCAATGAGGCCAACAGAAGCTAAGTGAAGTGCCAAGCCTGCAATTAACCAAACACCAATTAAGGCTTGGACAACCAGTTTCATTTTATCTTGATCTGTTCGGTGCGAGTCTTCATGGGCTGCATAATCAGATAAAATACGGTGTACAGCGTCGGGTAATTGAGCGCCATAACCAAAAACTTTGAATTTTTCGACAAGAAAACAAGTCAATATACCCGCAACCAATACAGGCATGGTCACTGGGGACATTCGTAGAAAGAATTCGCCAAATTGCCAATGGGCCTGCGCAGCAATGATCAAGTTTTGTGGTTCACCAACCATGGTACATACACCACCTAACGCGGTACCAATACCTGAGTGCATTAATAAGTTACGTAAAAAGGCTCGGAACGCTTCCAATTCATCGTGGTCAAGCTGTCCAGTTGTTTCAGAAGTATGGTCATGACTAGCATCGTCACTGTTACCATCACTAAAACTCTTGCCTGACGCGACTTTGTGATAGATAGAGTAAAAACCTACTGCAACAGCAATAATAACCGCGATGACCGTTAAGGCATCTAAAAACGCAGACAAAAAAGCTGATGCAATACAAAACATCAAGGACACGATAATTTTAGAACGCACTTTTGTGATCATTTTGGTAAATACGAACAGTAGTAACTGTTTCATAAAGTAAATACCGGCGACCATAAAGATCAAGAGTAATAAAACTTCTAAGTTGGCTTCAATTTCATGAAGAACCTGTGAGGCAGATGTCATACCGATAATTACGGCTTGTATGGCTAACAAACCACCGGGTTGCAATGGATAACATTTAAGCGCCATGGCAAGGGTGAAAATAAATTCAACCACTAAAACCCAGCCGGCGAAAAATGGACTGACATAAAAAAACAGCAGGGGATTAATTACTAAAAACGCCAAAATTGCGTATTTGTACCATTTAGGTGATTTGCCTAAAAAATTGACAAACAACGCCTTACCTCTGGTTACAGGCATAGTAGCCTCTCCGATATTGTTATTGTGACGGTATGGATACCATATTTGATAGCTTACAACACATCATTATGTTTAACAGATTCGGAAGAATAGAGGCAACTCACATTCGAAAACTTGATAAAAATCAATTTTTGGTTAATTGAGTTAAAATGCCATTCGATAAATAGAGGATTATGACCCATTATTTTCTGTTTAATAACGATATCTTGATATAGCAAACAATGAGTTAGTACAAGAATGTATGTGGCTAACGCTGCATGGCTGTTATTTTATCGATAGTGTAGCCTAAAAAAAATCGAATTGTAACGTTGTTATTTGGTAAAAAAAACAACATAAAGATAATAAAATATCTACATCAGTATATACTAAATCTGTTTGGTTTTATGACTTAAATTGCTGATATGTTCATGATTACAGTGGTTTAATGTGATGTGCATTCAATTAATGACATTTGAATAGACTAGAGTTGTTCGAAAATCAATCGTTAAGAGAGTGGTGATTAAACAATGGTTTTTATTTTCCACCGCTCTGGTATGATCAGTAATAATAGTTTCGTCATTGTTTAGCAATAGGATATGAAGGCTGATGATCATCAATGCCAAAGGGCCAGCAAGTTTTGCCGAGAAATATATTGTTCGTTCCATTTGGGAAAACAAATTTCCACCTGGTTCCATTTTACCTGCTGAACGTGAGCTTTCTGAACTTATCGGTGTTACTCGCACGACGTTAAGAGAAGTGCTACAACGTCTTGCTCGAGATGGTTGGTTGAAAATCCAACATGGTAAACCTACCCAAGTGAATAACTTTTGGGAAACGTCTGGGTTGAATATTTTAGGGACGATTGCTGATTTAAATCCTGATGGTTTTCCATTATTAGTCGATCAACTAATGGCTGCTCGTGGTAACGTCAGTAACATATATTTTCGGGCATCAATCCGTCACAATCCCGAAAAAGTGGTTGAAGTCTTGGCCGGTATTCACAGCTTAGAAAATGAGGCTGAAGCGTATGCTGAATTTGATTATCAGTTGCATCATACATTAGCCTTTGCATCAGGCAACCCATTGTATGTTTTGATTTTAAATGGATTCAAAGGCCTTTACAATCGTGTTGGACGCTATTACTTTTCAAGCCAAGAAGCGCGTGAATTAACCATGCGTTTTTATCTTAAACTTGAAACGCTAGCTAAAGACAAAAATTATACTGATGTGCCTTCGCTAATGCGTATTAATGGTATTGAAAGTGGCAAAATGTGGCAAAAGCTGCGCGATGATTTGCCCGCTGAAATGGGTCATGATAATAGCTAATTAACGTTAGTTGTGAATCATGATCCTTGCTTAATCCGCTTGGGATATCGAATCATAGATATAAAAAAACCAATCACATTGATTGGTTTTTTTATCTGTTAATTATGGCTCAATATCTGTGCTTAGTTAGGTCAGGTGGATATGCTGTACTCTTTTGTTTCAGGGCAAGTAGAGAGTGTGCTAACGTCGCCTGAGTCATCAATTTGTTCTAATGTGACGTTAAACCCCCATAACCGATGCAAATGTTTTAATACCTCTTGATGGTTGTCTGCGAGCGGAATGTTGTCAAATGGAATGTACCGTAAGATAATAGATCGATCACCGTCAACTTGCACTTTCTGCACCTGAATATTGGGCTCTATATTCGACAGGTTATATTGTTGCGATAAAATGTTGCGAATGTCTTGATAACCTTGATCATCATGAATGGCTGATATTGAAAGTTGACTGCGTTTTTGGTCATCTAAAACGCCAAATAATTTAAAGTCACGGATCACTTTGGGTGATAAATATTGGCTAATAAAACTCTCATCTTTAAAGTGCTCCATGGCAAAATGAACCGTAGTGAGCCAATCGCTACCTGCTATATCTGGGAACCACTTTTTATCCTCATCCGTTGGCGTTTCACAAATTCGTTTGATGTCGATAAACATTGCAAACCCTAATGCATAAGGATTAATTCCGTTGTAAGAAGGACTATTGTAGGCCGGTTGTGCGACTACCGCGGTGTGATTTTGTAAAAATTCGAGCATAAAACGGTCGGTGACTTTACCTGTATCATATAAGTGATTCAGGATAGTGTAATGCCAAAAAGTCGCCCAACCTTCATTCATGACTTGGGTCTGCTTTTGTGGATAAAAATACTGTGCCATTTTACGTACAATGCGCACTAATTCACGTTGCCAAGAGGCTAATAATGGCGCGTTTTTTTCAATAAAATATAAAATATTCTCTTGGGGTTCGCTGGGGAAAATGGCTGTCGTTTTAAGGTTGTCTTTTTGTGGTGATGTCGGCAGCGTTCGCCATAAGTCATTTACTTGGCTCTGTAAATAATTCTCTCGCTCTTGTTGTCTTGCTTGTTCTTCTTTAAATGACACTTCAGCAGGACGCTTATAGCGGTCAACACCGTAATTCATTAATGCATGGCAAGAATCTAAGATCAGTTCGACTTGTTCAACACCATAACGTAATTCACATTCACGGATATAATTTTTAGCAAATACTAAGTAATCGATAATAGAGCTTGCATCAGTCCAAGTGTTAAACAAATAGTTATTTTTAAAAAAACTATTATGTCCATAACAAGCATGAGCCATAACTAACGCTTGCATGGTGATGGTATTTTCTTCCATTAAATAGGCAATGCAGGGGTCTGAATTGATAACAATTTCATACGCCAAGCCCATTTGACCACGTTTGTAGCCTTGTTCTGTTTGGATAAAACGTTTTCCAAATGACCAATGAGTATAACCAATCGGCATCCCAATACCTGCATATGCATCCATCATTTGTTCTGCAGTAATGATTTCAATTTGATTCGGGTAAGTATCAAGCTTAAAAAAAGCCGCTGCTTTTTCTATTTCTTGTTGATATTGTTTTAGTAAATCAAATGTCCACTCGGGTCCATCATCTAACGGGTTACGTTTTTTTTGAACCATGATAGCCCCCTATATAGCTTGTTTTTTAAAAAGTTCGCGAAATACAGGGTAGATATCTTCAACTTGGTGAATATGCTGTACCGCAATGTTATCAAACTGCTGTTGTAGTTGTTCATACTGGTCCCACAGCGTCTGATGAGCTCGATGGCTTATCTCTATATAACTGAAGTAACGCACTTTTGGTAAAATATGTTTCGCCAGTATTTCATGGCAAGTTGGGGAGTCATCAGACCAATTATCGCCGTCAGATGCTTGAGCAGCATAAATATTCCATTCAGTTTCGGGGTAACGTGCTTGTTGTATTTCGTGCATCAGTTTTAACGCACTTGATACGATAGTTCCACCGGTTTCTTGTGAGTAAAAAAACTCGTGTTCATCAACTTCTTTGGCTTGTGTATGGTGGCGAATATAGACCACCTCGAGGTTTTGATAACTGCGAGTAAGAAATAGGTACAGCAGAATATAAAAACGCTTAGCCATATCCTTGGTTGTTTGATCCATAGAGCCAGATACGTCCATTAAACAGAACATTACCGCTTGGCTGGAGGGGATTTCACGTTTGGCATAGTTGTTATAACGTAAATCAAAGGTATCAAGAAAGGGCACTTTAGCGATTTGCTGCTTGAGTACTGATATTTGTTCTTTAATGGCTAAAATTATCTCAGCTTTGGCCCCTGGCGTATCTTCAAGTAACGCTAATTCGGCTTCTAATTGTTTGAGCGCTTTCTTTTTTCCACCACTCATGGCAATGCGCCTTGCAAGTGATGAACGTATCGATCTGACAATATTAATATTGGCTGGTACACCATCATTGGTGAAGCCTGCACGGTAAGTTTGGTACTCTATCAGTTTATTGAGGCGGTTTTTTTGCAAGTTGGGCAATTCTAAATCTTCAAATAACAGTTCCAAATATTCATCTTTTGATATTTGAAACACAAAATCGTCATCTCCCTCACCAGAGTTTGAAGCTTCGCCCTGTCCAGATCCATTTCCTTGTCCGCCCTTAGGGCGTTGAATTTGATCACCGCGATTAAATTGATCATTACCCGGGTGAACACGATCACGCTTCCCGCCTTGACCTTGTCTAAACAGCGGTTCACTGAGATCTCGAGTCGGAATACTGATCTCTTCTCCTTTATCAATATCAGTGACACTGCGACGTGTTACCGCATCACCGACGGCTTTTTTGATTTGTTTTTTGTAACGTTCAATAAAACGCTGCCGATTAACGGTGCTCTTGCCTTTTGCGTTGAGTCGTCTATCAATAAAATTAGCCATACGCCTCTCCCAAGTCATATTTCTGCCAGAGTCATTGACTATCTACTCTGCCAATATTGGGTTTTTACGATGATTTCCGCACTCGTAAATACCATTCTGACAATAATCTGACTTGTTTTTTGGTGTAGCCTTTTTCCATCATGCGATTAACAAAATCGTCATGCTTACGCTGATCATCATTGGATGTTTTGCCGTTAAATGAAATAACCGGTAACAGATCTTCTGTATTAGAAAACATTTTCTTTTCTATGACAATGCGCAGCTTTTCATAGCTGGTCCACAACGGATTATTGCCTTCATTATTGGCTCTCGCACGTAAGACAAAATTGACAATCTCATTACGGAAATCTTTTGGATTACTTATCCCCGCTGGCTTTTCTATTTTCTCTAGTTCAGCATTGAGTGCTCCACGATCAAATAATTGTCCGGTTTCAGGATCTCGATATTCTTGATCTTGGATCCAAAAATCTGCATAGGTGACATAGCGATCAAAAATGTTTTGTCCGTATTCTGAATAAGACTCAAGATAGGCGGTTTGAATTTCTTTACCAATAAATTCAACATATTTAGGGATTAAATAACCTTTCAGAAACTCTAGATATTTTTCGCTAATGTCATTGGGAAATTGCATTTGTTCAATTTGCTTTTCGAGTACATAAAATAAATGAACCGGATTGGCCGCTATTTCTGCACTGTCAAAATTGAATACTCTTGATAAAATCTTAAAGGCGAAACGAGTCGATAAACCTTGCATGCCTTCATCTACGCCGGCGTAATCTCGGTATTCTTGGTAGGATTTGGCTTTAGGATCGGTGTCTTTTAAGCTTTCACCGTTATAGACGCGCATTTTTGAATAAATCGATGAGTTTTCAGGTGCGATCAAACGTGATAACACGCTAAATTGAGCCAGGGTTTCAAGTGTGCCTGGTGCGCAAGATGCAGTTGATAATTCGGAGTTGGCTAACAATTTTTGATAAATTTCCATCTCTTCAGAAACCCGTAAGCAGTAGGGCACCTTAACGATATAGACGCGATCTAAAAACGCCTCATTGTTTTTATTGTTTCTAAACGTCGACCATTCGGATTCATTGGAATGGGCCAAAATAATGCCGTTGTACGGTAACGCAGACAAGCCTTCAGTGCTGTTATAATTGCCTTCCTGTGTAGCGGTCAATAATGGATGGAGCACCTTAATCGGCGCTTTAAACATTTCGACAAACTCCATTAATCCTTGGTTGGCTCGACATAATGCTCCAGAGTAGGCGTAGGCATCGGCATCATCTTGTGAGAAATGTTCTAACTGACGAATATCAACTTTACCCACTAGTGCTGATATATCTTGATTGTTTTCATCCCCGGGTTCTGTTTTGGCGATACCAATTTGGTCTAATATCGACGGATAAACTTTAACCACTCGAAATTTAGCAATATCACCACCATATTGATGTAAACGTTTTACCGCCCAAGGAGACATAATTGTTTTAATATAACGGCTGGGAATGTTGTATTCGTTTTTAAGTAATTCGCTATCTTCTTCTGGGTCAAACAAGCAAAAAGGATGGTCGTTGACAGGGCTGCGAATGCCATCGGCACTTAATATATAAATGGGCACTTGCTGCATCAATGCTTTGAGTTTTTCGGCTAGCGATGATTTACCGCCACCGACAGGGCCTAATAGATACAATATTTGTTTTGATTCTTCTAAGCCTTGAGCAGAATGTTTTAAATAGGCCACAATTTGTTCAATCGCGTCCTCCATGCCATAGAAATCTTTAAACGATGGATAGCTTGCAATAACACGATTAGAAAATATTCGACTTAAGATCGGATTTTTTGCTGTGTCGATGATCTGCGGTTCACCAATGGCCATTAATAAACGTTCAGCAGCAGATGCAAAGGCACTTTTATCTTGTTTACAGATAGCGAGAAATTGCTCTAAGGTATATTCTTCGTCGCGTTTTTTTTGATAACGTTGTTGATAATGCTCAAAAATGCCCATAGTAACCCCTTAAAAACGTGCAGTTGTATTGCTTAAAAAGCCAGAGTGATTAACGCGATGGTCTATAATGTGGTGATGAGTCGGTGGCGCAATATTAGGCTTTACGACTAAAGTGTAGGACAGGAAAAATAACTTGGCGAAGTTTTAATGAAAAATAAATTAAATAAAAACAAAGACAAACAGTAGCATTTGCAATAGTTGCAAAAATAAAGCTGTCAGAGTCGTGGTACTTTTGGTGGATTTTAATGCATAAAAAAGGAGCCTTAACGGCTCCTTTGATTTTTGCTATTAATTAACATTAAGCAGCAAAGTTGTTGTTAACAAATTCCCAGTTAACAAGTTGCCAGAAGTGAGCTAAATACTCTGGACGTGCGTTACGGTAATCAACGTAGTAAGCATGTTCCCATACGTCTACCGTTAATAGAATGGTAACTGATTCGTCAGTTAATGGAGTAGCAGCATTGCTAGTGTTAACAATCGCTAATGAACCGTCAGCTTTTTTCACTAACCATGTCCAAGCGCTACCGAAGTTGTTTACTGCAGAATCGGTAAATTTAGCTTTGAATTCTTCAAAAGAACCAAAAGAAGCATTGATAGCAGCAGCGATATCGCCAGTTGCTTCGCCGCCAGCGTTAGGTGCTAAGCAGTTCCAGTAAAAAGTGTGGTTCCAAACTTGAGCTGAGTTGTTGAACATACCACCAGTTGAAGTTTTAACAACTTCTTCTAGTGTTTTGCCAGCAAATTCAGTTCCTTCAACTAAACCGTTTAGTTTTACCACATAGGTGTTGTGATGCTTACCATAATGGAACTCAATGGTTTCTTGAGAAATGTGTGGTTCAAGTGCGTTCTTTGCATAAGGTAATGCTGGTAGTTCGAAAGCCATTAGTATTTCTCCATGGATTCAGGTTATCGTTTTGTTTACCCATCAGGTAACATTCATTTAGGACCATTGTACTGATTATTTTTGTGATGTGAATCATTGTTTAGGGAATTATGTGGATTGCAGTAATCGATTTTATCGATTTTAAAAAAACCCTACAAACTGTGGCATTTTGTTCTTTGTCTAGGTGTCGTACAATAGTCACTATATGTTCAGTCGTTGTAATTAGGAAATCAAATGGAAACTGTAGAAAAGATTAAACAGCAAATTAGCGAAAACCCAATTATTGTGTACATGAAAGGTTCGCCTAAACTACCAAGCTGTGGATTTTCATCTCAAGTTGCTCAAGTGATGATCAACTGTGGTGAACAATTTGCCTTCGTAGATATTTTACAGCACCCAGATATTCGTGCTGAATTACCAAAATTTGCTAATTGGCCAACATTCCCACAATTATGGGTTGAAGGCGAATTGATTGGTGGTTGTGACATCATCACTGAAATGTTCCAAAAAGGTGAACTTCAGCCAATCATCAAAGCGACAGCTGATAAGTTCCGTACAGAAGATGCTGCAGAATAATTGCTATTGATTGAGTGCGTTAAGCGTTCAATAAAAAGCCCCAATGCTAATCGCTATTGGGGCTTTTTTATTTTACATTTTATATGTGTTTACTTAACGATGCTGTAAAAGGATATTACTCGTCTGTTTGTGGCTTTCTCACGGCAGGTAAAATCAGGTTCATGAAAATAGCCACGATACCGCACAAGCTGATACCTGTTAAACTGAACGAGCCAATACCAAAAGCCATTCCGCCAATACCAAACACTAATGTTACCCCGACAATACTCAGATTGCGTGGTTCTGATAAATCGACTTGATTACGAATTAATGTATTTAATCCCACCGCTGCAATAGAGCCAAACAGTAAGCACATAATGCCACCCATGACCGGAACGGGAATGGTTTGCATCATAGCGCCCAGTTTGCCGATAAAGGCTAAGGTAATCGCGGTGATAGCAGTCCAAGTCATAATGCGCGGGTCAAAGCTTTTAGTCAGTGTAACTGCGCCGGTGACCTCGCTGTATGTTGTATTAGGAGGACCGCCCAGTGCCGATGCAGCAATCGTAGCAATGCCATCGCCGATTAGGGTGCGATGTAAACCAGGCTTTTTGAAAAAGTCTTTTCTAGTGACATTTGATATCGCTAAAATATCGCCAATATGTTCTACCGCGGGGGCAATAGCGACTGGGATCATAAATAATATCGCGTGCCAGTTAAACTCAGGGGCCACAAAGTTTGGCATCGCGAACCAAGGCGCTTCACTGACAGGCGTAAAGTCGACAATACCATTAGCTAAGCTGACAGAATAACCCACTAAAATACCGGCGAGAATAGGCATTAAACGGACTAACCCTTTGGCAAATACCGCGACTATGATAGTCGTCATTAATGCAGAAAGAGAAATGATTAATGCGATATTTGGCTCGACGATGATGAGACTGCCATCACCGCTTTTGCCTAACGCCATATTGACCGCAACCGGTGCCAAGCCTAAACCAATGATCATGATGACTGGGCCAACGACAACAGGAGGCAATAGAGTATGAATAAATTTTGTGCCACGTAACTTTACTGTTAATCCAAGTAGCATATACATACCACCTGCAGCCATTAATCCGCCCATGGTGGCAGGAATACCCCATGTTTGTACGCCATATAAAATCGGCGCGATAAAGGCAAAGGAAGAAGCGAGAAAGACGGGGACTTGACGTTTGGTGACTAATTGAAACAGTAGGGTACCGAAACCGGCAGTAAACAAGGCAACACTTGTGTCTAGGCCCGTTAATAACGGCATTAGCACTAGTGCACCAAAAGCGACAAATAACATTTGTGCGCCTTGTAGCGGAATTAACACGCGTTTCATATTTTTCTCCATCTTTGATTAGAAAGTTAGCGTGTGATTAAACGGCGCGAATTGTCACATAAAAGCGATCATATGCATAACAACTTATAGGGCGCTGTAGCGATTATTGTTATTCGATATGGCTACAATACCCAGGTCTTGTTGAACTCGAGCTGTCAAAATTTTTTCGCGATAAGCGAGTTAGCTCTTTGCTTAAAATGATGCGGCGCAAGTGTTAGAGACAAAGTCTCTAAGTAAGCCTGTCTCTTGTAACAAAGACCCTAGCTTACAAAGACACTTGCTTAACATCATTACCGCGGTTTAGCCGAACCCTCCGGCAGCGTTTGTGGCTTCTTTCTACTGCATTATCACTTATTCATCTCGAACATCGACACACCATAAACGTTGCCTTGGATAAAACGGCCATAAACTGTTGTAAAATTTATCTCAAAAGATCAATCACTTCCTTTCAATATGTTTGTGCAAAAAAGAGTTTTCGTTATCTATTACTCGATGAAATTTTATTATGATATAATTTGCCTACTTTTATTTGCTGCGTTTATGTTATCAGATGCTGAAAAAACTAATTAATCTCATTGTGTTACCCCTGTTTGCGCTTACCTCAATCGCGCTCGTGCAAGCTGCAGAAGTCGGCAAGCTTGATGAAGCGGATATTGCGGTAAGCTCACGCGCAAACGATGTTAAAGATCACGGCCTCAAAGAGGCATTAGCTGCCGTTTTCATAAAAAATTCTGGTCTGCCTAGCGTGGTGTTAAATCCATTGGTTAAGGCTCAAATTAATACACCAGAAGTCATTTTGACTCAATATGGTTATTATGAAAAAAATGGCGAGCTAATGCTCAAGGCCAGTTTTGACCATCAACGGATTATTTCAACGTTACGTCAAGCAGGTTTACCTGTTTGGGGTAGTCAGCGACCCTTGACCCTGTTATGGATGTCTGTCAATGAGAACAATGAGCCGACTGTGTTAGCTGATGCTTCTTCGGCAGATATTCGTATTGAGTTGGCTCAAGAGTCTACTAATAAAGGCATACCATTATTGCTGCCGATTATGGACTTGGATGATGTTATGCAAGTGAGTATCACTGATGTACGAGGGATGTTTACTGATGTATTAGCCAATGCATCTGCGCGTTATCAAGCGGATTACTTTGCCGTTGCGAATGTGGACACTCAAGGCGGTAATGTCCATTTCTCCTTTAAATTATTTGATAAAAATAGAACTAATGGCGTGTTACAAGCATTAATTTCACAACAAGGTAATGCTGCTGATTATAAACAAGCGACTAAACAAATGATGAACATTCTGGCCGATTATTATATTAGCCAGTATGCAATCGCCTCTACAGGTAGTGATGTTGCAACACAAGTCAGCTTTACTGGGTTAAATAACATGATTCAAGTGGTGCATGTTGAGACCTATCTTCGTCAGCTCAGTGCAGTAAAGTCGATTAAGCTTAGCCAGTTCAAGGGTGATTCTGCTACTTACTCGATAGCGCTGTTTAGTAGTGTAGACGATTTACAGCGGCTGCTTAATATTGATAGTCGGCTATCACAATTAGATACAAAGGGCAGTGTAGAGTCATTTTATGAGTCTAAGACTGACGACACCAAACCCAAATTGATTTATCAATGGTTAGGCTAATAAGTATTACTGGTGCGCGGTACATTGTAATAGTGCAGCGTTAAATACTGTACCAAGACTCGTTATGTGCAGGTTTGTCGTTGAAACTCGCATAATTGAGCGACTTAGGTATATAATAGTGTTAGTTCGTTTATGATTTTGAGACCTATCTGAGTGACACAAAACTCACCAAGACAATTATCTTTACCCGTTTATTTACCTGACGATGAAACCTTCCAAAGTTATTACCCGGCTTCGGGTAACGACGAGTTGATCCAAAAACTTCAAGCCAGTGCTGAGGGGAGGTTGGCTTCTTCTTTATATGTCTATGGTCCTGAAAAATCAGGCCGAACACATTTAATGCATGCTGCCTGCGCCCATGCTAATGACTCGGAACGCCGCACTCTCTATATTCCATTAGGTATCCACGCAAGCATTTCACCGGCATTATTTGAGGGCCTAGAATCTCTTGAATTGATTTGTATTGATGATATAGAAGCGATAGCGGGTAACCTTATATGGGAAGAAGCGATTTTTCATTTGTATAATCGTATTGCTGAACAACAAGATTGCCGCCTGATTGTCAGCGGCAAAGCTTCACCTTCTGAAACGGGTTTTTTGTTGCCAGATCTGGTTTCTCGTATGCAGTGGGGCTTAATTTATCAACTTCAACCGATGGCAGACGACGAAAAACTAGTTGCTTTGCAACGCCGAGCGGCAATGCGAGGACTGCAGTTGTCAGATGACGTAGGACGATTTTTACTGACTCGAATGGCGCGTGATTTACGTTCTTTGTTTGATGTACTCGATAAATTAGATAAAGCTTCGATGGTGCACCAACGTAAGTTAACCATCCCGTTTATTAAAGAGATGCTTAGCCTTTAGTGCCTTAGGGTTTAATTCATTAGAAATAAAATTATCGCCATCAGTCTATCCGATTAGACAATAAAAAACGCCAAATGCATTCATTTGGCGTTTTTTATTGCGTGAGTCAATGGCTTATTGCTTCACGTGATCACTGCCACTAAATTGCAATGGTCTAGTGTCAACAGAATTTTTTTCAGTTTGTGATGAAATTTTCTGTGAAGATTTTGATGGATCAGTTGTTAGAAGCAAGTTTTGTGCCCAGGTTTGGCCTTTAACTAACGCTACTGGTGCAGGTAAACCATCCATCACTTGTCTTACCTCTATTTCAGGTAACATTTGGCTCAAGACGTAACTAGCGCGATCGTATAACTCAGGTTGACCGACTCGGCCGCGTTGGCCCCATTCAACCACAATCGTCGAGCTTGTCTCAATTTCTGGTTTGTCAGTAATGGCGATATCACGCAAAATACCATATCGATGGCTCAACATCACTTCTTCAAATAGCATGGCAACATCTTCTCGTGTTGATGAATAAGCATAATCATCGTTGGCGAGGTCACTTGAGAAAAATAGCGCTACATCACTTGGAGTATAGGCTTTTTGGGTGTTATTTGCAGATTCACCGGCATGATTTACTTTTGCAAGACCATACATCTCATTACTGGTTAATGGATAGCGTATATTGAGTTGAGCTGATGTCATGGCATTCGATTCATCACGACGCTGATATTCGTCTATTAAGGTAGGTCCTTGAATATTGGCATGCATGCTTTGTGGATAATAATCATTTGCGTGAGCCAGTTCATGATAGAGCAAATCAGCTAAATCATAAGACATGCTGTCAATCGTGCGGTTGATGCGATTACCTTTTTCTATGTATTCACTTGCATAAGCATTATCTTTAACATAACGATAGGGAGATAAATAATTCAGGTCTTCACCAAAGTTGCTGCGATAATCAGGCGTTTCATTAATCGTATCTCGCTGGGCAGAAGTTAGCCACAGGTATTCAGGATCAAGATATATTGCTCCTATAAAACCAGTATAAAAGGCTGGTCTGATATCGTAACTGATGACGACAGCAGTCACTGATTGCAACAATTCTACAAAATCATTATGAGTTTGTGTACGTAAATAGGCTTCAAAGTTTGCCCCCATCCAGTCGTGCGACACGACCACTCTGTCCATAATCGTATCGATAGGATCGAGATTGGTATCTTGGCTAATAAAGGGCAACTCATTAATGATGTTGCATGGATCAACGAATTGGTTCGAGTAAACACAAGAGATTAGTTGGTTTGCATATGGTGAGTCAGGCTTGTAAGGGTGCATTCGTGCAATGGGGTAGCTGAAGTAGGCGTCCGATGGGGTGGTTTTTTCTTTGGTTACGAGTAAATTGACGTCATCACTAATGGTTTGGCCGTCAAATGTGGCAGTGGCTTTAAGACTGAATAGTTGATCGGTATCGACGTTTGGCGCAACAAAAAACGGCCTATTTATGTCACTTAAATCCACGTTGGTAAAGGCTTTATTATTAGCACTCGGATACATGCACCAACTGATATTTTCAGGTACTTGGCCGTTTATATTCTGTATACGCAAACTCGCATCAGTTCTATTCACCATTTGATGATCGCTATTAATGCGTAAAAGATTGTCATTAGAATCGGCAGTAATTGATACCGTTTCTTCAATGTTGATGTTATCGCCAGAGACCGTCACTTTAAAAGCGTAATCTTGGTTACTTGTGGGTGTGAATGCTAATACTTGGCTATTAACTGCAGCAAGTTCAAGACTGGGTCCTGAAATCTGCTGCCACAAAAATGTTTTTCCAATACTGTCTTGTTCATTGATACTGGCAATAATGCTACCTGGTTTGTCTTTGGCATAATCGTGTTCAAGAATAAAAGTCAGTTGAGAGTTTGTGTCGGCAATGGAATAAGTAATATTTTCACTGCAGATTTCGAAAGTGGATGAGGTAGGTACACCTGGATTGTTATTGTCTGAATCTCCTCCGCAGGCGCTAACTAGTATGGCACTGGCTAAAAGACTGTAGATCCCTAAATTTTGCGATAACTTCATTAAACCTCCCTGTCTATTTTATTATTATTTAAAAATACATTTTTATAACATCCTGTTAGCAAAATAATGTAGCATGCTGTTTTGTATAAATGCAACTAACAAAAAAGCGCCCGAAGGCGCTTAGTGAGGCAACAAAAATGAAGGTTGGTTATTGTTGCTCAGATTTTTTCTTTAACCCTAATCCCAACTCTCGGCCACGTATGCGGGCATAAAACGGAAAACTGACAAGTAGTACGCAAATAAGCACCGATTCAATTAGGGCAAAAACAAGGGCGTCAGTGGTGACATAAGCTAGGGTTAATCCATGTAATAAATACAAACACAGAATAAAACTCGCCCATGCATAAGTGTATGGGTTACCCGTTAAAATACCTTTTAGCGGCAACAATAAAGGTACAATCCATATTAAGCTGAATCCTAGCGAGTAAGTTCCATTTATACCTTGTTGAATAAACCAGCCGCTGAGCAACAAGAGTAATGCAAGGTAACCAATTCGACTTAGTTGAAACAAGGTTTGTGAAGTCATTATTTTACTCGTTAAAGAATAGACAAAACATTTTCAGGTGGACGACCAATGGCAGCTTTGTTGTTCGCTAACACAATAGGGCGCTCAATTAATTTAGGTGTTGCTACCATTGCAGCGATAAGTTGAGCTTCCGATAACGATGTATCCGCCAAATTCTGAGCTTTATATTCGTCTTCTTTGGTGCGCATAAGTTGGCGAGCCGTTAAGCCAAGTTGCTGTAATATTGTATGGATTTCTGCGGTAGTGGGTGGCGTCTTTAAATATTCAACAACAGTGACATCGGCATTATTTGCTTGCAGCAATGCCAATGTTTCACGACTTTTTGAACAGCGCGGGTTATGTAGTATCGTCGTTTTTGTGGTTGTCATGGTCATAGTCCGTCATTAAAAAAATGGCAAACAATAAGTGGGTTTATTGTTTGTCATTATTCTATCAAAGAATTGCTTATAAGGTTAGATTATCGCAGCTATTTTAATGCCTCCATAGCTCTATCCGCTTGTCTAAACTGCCTTATTCTCGCTTCAATTCGCGCCAGTTGTAAGGTTTGGCCATCGGAATAGCGATAGGCATAATTGAGTTGGTCAATCGCACCTTTATAGTTCGCCGATAAGGCCATCAGTTCAGCATTGCTGTAATACTCAAGTGCTTTGTTGTCTAGCTTACGGTATGCATCAGCCATAATTTGATATGGCAACATGTTCTGTTTATCGAAAAATATCAGTTCTTCTAACAGCGGGATAGCTTTTTTAGGCTGATCTGCCTGAACATAAATATTGGCTAAGTTAGCGTTGACCACTTGTGAGGTCGGTTTTAATTTCCGTTGAGCTTCTAATAATGCTATCGCCCCCGCAAAATCTTTTTTCTGATCTAATAAGTCTGTTTTGGTGTCGATGTAAAACAGATTATTGTCATCTTGTTTAAGTAACCCATCAATAATGACTTCAGCTTGATCAAATTTCTCTAAACGGAAAAGTGCTAAGGCTTTGCCATAGAGTGCAGCCTCTTTAAAAGAGTATTCGTTCTTTTTTAGTTGTTGATCAAACAAAGATAACGCTGCATCATCACTAAAACTGGAAAAGCGTACTTGGATACGGGCTTTAGCTAACTGAAAGTTTAAACTATTAGGAACATTATGTTTAGGGTACTGAGCCGCGCGATTACGCGCCTCGGTAATACGTGATTCTGGTAACGGATGTGTCAGTAACATTTGCGGTGGCGTCGTGGTAAAGCGATAGCGAATAGCAAGTTGACCAAAAAATGTAGCGGCAGCATTGGGATCAAATCCAGCATCTACAAGAATTTGCATTCCAATACGGTCGGCTTCTTTTTCATGTAACCGAGTATAGTTAATTTTAGATTGTGTGGCTAATGCTTGAGTTGTTGCTAGCGCAGCCATACCGGCTTGAGGTGCGGCAATCGTTAATAAAATAGCCCCTAACATCCCCACAATAGTCGCCGTCGAACTCTTTTCTTGTGCTTCAAGTGAGCGAGCTAAATGTCGTTGGGTGACGTGAGAAATTTCGTGGGCTAATACCGATGCTAATTCACTTTCGGTATCGGCATTTAAAAATAATCCGCTATGTACTCCAACATGACCACCAAAAAAAGCAAAAGCGTTGATTTCATCATTGCGCAGTAAAAAAAAGTAAAAGGGTGTTTTTACTCCAGTGGCATTAGCAACCAGCTTATTTCCCAGTTCTGATAAATATTGATTCAGCACCGGGTCACTGAGCACGGGTGCCGAAGAACGTATAACGCGCATATAGGCATCACCGTAAACGGTTTCTTTTTCTAAACTAAAAGTATTGACCGCTGCGGTGCCAAGATCAGGAAGATCGTTATTGGCAAAGCTGTGGCCAATACTGGCAGCAAACAAAACGCTAATAGCACTAGCGGCCAGTGTTTTTGAAAAGGTCAATAATGATAATTTACGCAAACGGAACCTTTATGATGATTGAATCGAAAATTTAATCTTAACCAACAAGAATGCTTAATTTACATTGCTTGTGGTTTATTGTCCAAACTAGGATAATAGCCCTAGATTGTTTAAAGCAAGTTGATAATGATTTTAATTGATTTAACACCCTATGTTTGTCCTTATCCTTTGGTAAAAGTAAAACTTTTACTGAAGCAAATGGATCTGGATGAAAAATTACATGTACTCTTGTCTGACCCTGGTTCACGCCGAGATGTTCCCTTGTTGATAAAAAAAATGGGTTTTGGTATTGAAATCATTGCAGATCAATCGCATTGTTTGTCATTTATCATCACCAAAACAAATTGATATTGTTTATATAAAAGGTTTTTCAATGCTGGAATTTTTAACTGATTGGTACAAAACCCGTTTTAGTGATCCACAAGCCATAACGTTAATGTTTATCATTATTGGGATAGGTCTTGCATTGTACTTTGGTGCCGGATTACTTGCGCCCTTGCTCGTTGCTTTGGTGTTAGCCTTTTTGCTTGAGTGGCCGGTGGCACAAATGTCGCGGCTGAGGATCAGTCGAACCGCCGCCGCAACGATAGTGTTGGTGGTTTTTTTAAGTTTGATGCTCATTTTGATGTTAGGTTTGGTACCCAGTATTTGGCGTCAAGGGGTGTCATTGGTCACTGATTTACCCTCTATGATCGATAAGGGAATGCTAATCGTTAGAGAGTTTAGTGCAGATTATCCTAAATTTGTCAGTGCATCGCAACTTGATTCGATGATGGAAGAAATCAATAAAATGCTAGATACACAGCATCTTATTGATTTAGGTAAACAAATTCTGGGTTATTCTGCGTCATTACTAGTGTTAATGGTGTACGCCATTTTAGTGCCATTATTGGTTTTTTTCTTTTTAAAAGACAAAGACCTTTTGCTGAGAGGTAGCAAACGTTTCTTCCCTACTAACCGCGGTTTAGCGCGAAAAGTATGGTTTGAAATGGACCAACAAATCTTCAACTATATTCGTGGTAAAGTGATTGAAATTGTCATTGTAGGCGTAGCCAGCTATATCTTTTTTGCCATCATGGGGCTGCGTTATTCTACGTTACTAGGTGTGTTGACTGGATTGTCTGTATTGATCCCGTATGTTGGTGCCACGTTGGTTACATTACCAATTGCGTTAGTGGCTTTTTTTCAATGGGGTTTCAGTGCTGAATTTGGATACTTAATATTAGGCTATGGCATTATTCAGGCGTTAGACGGCAATGTGCTGGTACCGCTATTGTTTTCTGATGCAGTGGATTTACATCCGGTAGTGATTATTGCCGCTGTGTTGGTATTTGGTGGCTTATGGGGCGTGTGGGGAGTCTTTTTTGCCATACCGCTAGCGTCGTTAGTGAAAGCGGTGATAAATGCTTGGCCGAATAACCAAGAGCAACGACGAGTCAAGTTCGACTCTGAATAGCGCTTGCGAATGGGGGCATTAATCCTGATACAGTAGCCTAACCCGTTGTATAAAAATTAAAGCTAACCCTATTATGGTGTTAGCTTTTTTATTATGTGGTTTAGGTGTGAGATGTATAAGTGTTTATATGTACAATATGCTATTTGTACAGTGCTTGCTGAGGCATACGACAATCGGCCACTATAGTGTTTTGTCTTTACTGTCTTTACTGTCTTTACTGTCTTTACTGTCTTTACTGTCTTTGCCTTCTTTGGTAGAAGATTCTTTATCAAGTTCTTCTGAACTATTTTTTTGCTCAGGGTTAAGCTCTTTGCCTTTATGCTCACCAAATTGAGGCATTTTAAATTTGGCCGAATATTTCAACACTGCAATATTACTCGCGATAACACCTAGGACTAAAATGATAATTAGCCATACTTCATAGCCTTCTAAACTCATTGTAAACTCCTGTTTAATATTGATATTTTATAGCCTTGCTGTTAAGCCAGCGCAGGCTAGATCCATATCTATTGCTTAGTCGACGGCCAAACGTAGCTCACACTTGCGAATATCTTCTGGGGTATCAACTTCTGGTGAGTCAAATGCACTGATGGCGATTTTAATTTTGTAACCATATTCCAGTGCGCGTAACTGTTCTAATTTCTCGATGTCTTCAAGTTTACCTAAAGGCAACTTAGCAAAGGCATTCACAAAACGCTTAGTGTATGCATAAATACCTAAATGTTTGTAAACAGGGTAGTCGTTAGTATCTCGACCAAAAGGAATGCGGGCTCGTGAGAAATATAATGCATTATGGTGATTATCGAATACCATCTTAACGTGCAATGGATCGTCTAACTCACCTTTATCGACAATTTCAAAACCTAAGGTCGCCATGTCAAACTCATTAGGGTGACGTTCAAAAAGCGTAATGATTTGTTCAATTGATATTGGATCAATCAGCGGCTGATCGCCTTGCAAGTTAATCACTAAATCGTCATTACTAAGACCAAGTTGCTCGATGGCATCGTTAATACGGTCGGTACCTGAAGCCGCATCTGGGCTGGTCATTACCACTTTACCACCAAAAGATTCAACCGCGTCTTTGATCCGGTCGTCATCAGTAGCGACATAAATATTATCTACCCCTCTTGCTAATGAGGCTCGTTCATAAACGTGTTGGATCATGGGTTTACCATTAATCGGGGCGAGTGGTTTACCCGGGAAACGGCTTGAACCATAACGTGCAGGGATTAATAGAGTAACGTTCATTAATATGACCTACTTGTGGTTGTGACAATGGTGTAGACAATAAATAAAAGGGCTCATAAGAGCCCTTTATGACTAAATGTATCGTTTATTATATACGACGGAATAACGTCGTTAGCATTTCATCAGTAACTTTTTCTTCCCAGCCTTTACCGTACACATTGTCCCAAAGTGGGCCCATGCTCTTGGTGACGGCAACCATCTTAGCGATAGTTTCATCTGGTAAATCTTTACAGATATTTTTCGGCAGAGTGATGTTGTGAATTTTCATCATTTTACGGAACTCAGTCACGCCTTCAGGGTAGAACTCTTCTAACACATCAAAGGCTAAACAGTTACCAATACCATGGTGATAACCCAGCACATACCCGAGACCGTAAGATACAGCATGACATGCACCTACTTGGCTATAAGCAATGCTCATGCCGCCCATGTAAGATGCCATCATTAATTTGTCATCTTTTTCTGGGTGGTCGTTTAAGAACACTTGACGACATAAATCCATCGATTTTTCAGCGAAGGCTTTAGCAAACTCGTTAAGATAAGTACCTTGTAATGACTCTACGCAGTGGATAAAGCAATCCATACCGGTATAGAACCACTGATCTGTTGGAACCCCTGCAATTAATTCAGAGTCCATAATGATTTGATCAAATACGGTGTAATCAGAGTTTAACCCTAGCTTACGTACCGGTCCGCACAATACCGCAGTACGTGACGCTTCAGCACCAGTACCCGATACCGTTGGAATACCAATATGATGTATCGCAGGGTTTTTAATCAAATCCCAGCCTTGGTATTCAGAAGAACTACCAGGGTTAGTTAGCATTAACGATACCGCTTTAGCCAAATCCATGGTTGAACCGCCACCTAAACCGACGACGCTCACAGGTAATTGGCTGTTAAATGCTTTAACTTGTGCCGTTAAACCATCAACTTGTTCTGTGGTTGGCTCATCATCTACGTTAACGTAGATAACTAAGTCGTGTGCTTTAGTTGGCACGCGGTCAGCCAGTGGTTTGCCCTGGTGGACATCATCGACAAGAAAAACAACAAAATCGTTTACGTCTTGTCGTTCTTGACCTAATACAACATCAAGTTGTACAAATGAACCACGACCAAAGATCATTTTTGGTACACATTTAAAATTTTTAAAACTCATTACAAGTGTCTCCATTGAGATAAATTCTGTAAAAAGTGCTCTCAGCTATCACTGACCAAGAGACATTAATGCTAGGCGAAAGCACGTTTAATATTCTCAATACGCTCAGCAATTTGCTCATCGGTCCAAGATAATTTTATCAGCATCGAAATGGTGCGGCTGATGATAGCGTCAGACTTAGGCGTTAGCACCTTAGTGTAATCTGGGCGATCGGCTATTAACATAATGGGTAACGCAGCAGGAGCGTTAAGCTCTTGGATGTGCTTCCAATTTTTAAGATAATGCCAATTGTTAACATACCAGTAAAAACAACCATCAACTTTGTTGGCTGCGAGCTTTTTATTAATTTCTTGAGTGCGAGCTTCCGTTGGCATCATAAATGTTAAGAAGCCTGCTGAATCACCTTCTGGATCAGGAATTTCACGGAATGTAATTTCTGCGATAGAAGCCATAGCATCTTTGATGGTTTTCTTGTTTTTACGTTGAATAGCAATGATTTTATCAAGCTTACGTAACTGTGCTAAACCCATTGCCGCATTCATTTCAGAAATACGGAAATTCAACCCCATCATTGGGTGCGATTCTGCACCGCGATCATTGCCTACATGGTCATGACCGTGATCTGAAAACATATGTGAATGGTTATAAATCTCGCTGTTGTTGGTCACAATCGCGCCACCTTCACCACAGGTAATGGTTTTGACTGAGTCAAAAGAGTAACAACCCACATCACCAATTGTGCCTAATGCTTGGCCTTTATAACTGCCACCGATGGCTTGACACGCGTCTTCTAAAATCACCAAGTTATGCTTTTTACATACTGCTTTGATTTCGTCCATCTTAGCCATTGAACCACACATGTGAACCAGGTTAATCGCCTTGGTACGTGGTGTGATTGCCGC
Source organism: Shewanella sp. S1-49-MNA-CIBAN-0167 (assembly GCF_040310145.1). Taxonomy (NCBI): domain Bacteria; kingdom Pseudomonadati; phylum Pseudomonadota; class Gammaproteobacteria; order Alteromonadales; family Shewanellaceae; genus Shewanella; species Shewanella sp. S1-49-MNA-CIBAN-0167. The sequence continues at coordinate 49,146 of NZ_JBEOPO010000019.1, forward strand.
TTCAATACCTTCTGGAGATAAACACAATGTTTCATCAATTTCAGCAAAAATGGGTACAGCACCGGCCATAAACACGGCTTCAACAGAGGCGACAAAGGTAAATGGAGGAACAATGACTTCATCGCCAGCACCAATGCCCGCTGCTGCCATTGCCGTTTGTAATGCAGCGGTACCGCTTGATACTAGATGAGCGTGTTTAACGTTCATCTTTTCGCAAAGTAATTGCTCCATGTCGCGGGTTTTCCAGCGATCATTGCGCATATGGTCAAAATTGTAACGGAAGGTAAAACCGTTCTCCATCACGTCAGCAACTTCCTGCTTTTCTTCAGGACCAAATAATTCAAAACCAGGCATGGAAATCATCTCCTAAAAATTCTGCGCATAGTAGCGCTAAATAAACGGGATGATTATAACGTCCTTCAGTGGTGGTTCGCGACTTTTATTGCATATTTTTAATAACAATAAACAAAGGCCTACTAAATAAACGACCTATTGATAAAGTGTAAAAGCAGATAGAAGGAGCCGTTATGCGAAATTTCGGCCATGAAGACGGTCAATGGTCACGTCTAAATCGGTGAGTAATCCGTTATTAACCCCGTAAATCCAACCATGTACTGCTACATCCTGACCGCGATCCCATGCTTCTTGGACTATGTTGGTCGACACGACATTTGACACTTGTTCTATAACATTAAGTTCGCAAAGACGATCAAAACGCCGTTGCTCAGTCATGGGTTCAAGTTCTGCACAATGAAAACGATGAATATCACGCAAATGCCCAAGCCAATTGTCAATCAGCCCCAATCGCTCTTGATTCATTGCCGCACGCACACCACCGCAGCCATAATGCCCAACGACCATAATGTGCTTTACTTTCAGCACATCAACAGCGTATTGCAGCACCGATAAACAATTTAAATCAGTGTGGATCACCATATTAGCGATATTACGATGAACGAATACTTCACCCGGTAATAAGTCGATAATTTGATTAGAAGGCACTCGACTGTCAGAGCAACCAATCCACAGGTACTCAGGATTTTGTTGTTTTGCTAATTTTTCGAAAAAGGTGGGATCTTCTTTGTTGATCCGTTCAGCCCAACGGCGATTATTTTCAAATAAAGGTTGAAGAAGTTTCATTGGTGCTCAAATTAGGTCGTTTTCGCCGGTAACGCATTACAGACTATATGTCATTTGTCTCGATTATATCAGCAATATCGGTGGATCTGGTCTATCCATTTAAGTGATTAATTAAAATTAATTTTACTCAAAAAATCAATAAGATGCTGATTAAAAATAGTCGGTTTTTCGATGTTAGCTAAGTGACCCGTTTGTTCTATGTGGACTAATTGACTGCCATCGATGGAGTCATGCATTAAATAACTTTCCAGTGCGGTACGCAAATGGCCGCTTAATCCAACCGTCACTAATGTGGGTAATGTTAGCGATTCGACAAATTCGAGGGTATCGCGTTTAAAGATGGCCATGTTGGCAAATTTAAGTAACGCGGCAATTTGCGCGCTGGAATAAGTGGTTAATTCAGTGCTGAATTGCTCTATCTCGGCCGTAAGCGTGGCATCTTGGGTGATTAATTGCTCAATGTCTTTACTGAAAAATAAGCCGCTAATAGTCTGTGCAAGCTCCGATGATATTGCTTGTTTGTTGGCTATTTCAGCCATTAACCCTTGATATTTAATGCAATTGACTTGCGGTTCAAATCCAACAAAACTGTTTAACATCACCAGCCCATTAATACGAACTGGGGCATGTAAAATCAGTTCTGCCGCAATGGCGCCGCCACTGCCATGGCCTATGATGGCGGCCGAATGAATATTGAGCATATCCATTAGTGTTAATACATGTTGGGCCACATCTTGCAAATTTTGAGTCGTCTCTGGGATAGTCGTCGTTTGACCATGGCCCCAAAAGTCGATGGCGATACAACGATACTGTGTTGATAATTCATCGATCTGTGCTCGCCACATATGACTGTTTGCGAGTAAGCCATGACAAAAAATAACCACAGGTCCATGGCCTTCATCCGAGTAATACAGTGGCTGATTATCAATTATTTTATGGGGCATTAAAGTGGACATAACAGACTCATTCAAAGGGAACGTACGCACAGGCATTAAGCCGGAGAGGGCGCAACAAAAAAAACGTAATGATTAACTAACTCGGTTAGTCGTTCAAGTAATGATGATTTTAACGATATTTCTGCAGCAGACAACACTTTTGCTAATTCAACCGCGCTAAATTGCGCTAACAATTCATTAGCAACGGGGAAATAACTTATATGCCAAGGCTCTGGGCTAACACCGCTTAAATGAGGCTGATACGGGAAATAAAACCCAAATTGAGCAGCGTGTAAATTGAGCCACTGGTGCAATGGAGCACAAGGACCATTGCCTGAGTATTCTGCTGTGATTAATTGTAACGCTTGCTGGGTAATACTATTGGCATCATATACATCAATATCTGTACCCCAATGGTGCCTCGAGGCACCAGGTAATGCAGACCATATCAAAATAGTATCAATTAGTTGCTGTGGCGTGAGGGTAGTAAACTCTACGGGATTTGAGGTTTTATCGAGTAAAGGACGTTGGCCACAAGCTTTTGCATTCCAAATACTCAATTGGCGATCAAATGGTCGATATGCCGAGCATATTTGCAAATCAAACCCTGCCGCTGATGCCGCATTTTGCAGCTGGTTAAATGCAGCTGCAGTGCGCTGTTCCAGTAAATATTGCCCAATAGCAACTAGATTTTCATCATCTAAACCATAAAGTGACGCTTGCTCGCAAGCAATATCGACCAAGGGCTGCCGTGGACTTATTTGCACAGTAGTTTTTCCAAAATGCGTTCATAACAATTGGCCAATATCTCTAAGTCGGCCACATTTACGCATTCGTTGACCTTATGAATAGTGGCGTTTACGGGGCCTAATTCCAACACTTGTGCGCCCGTTGGGGCGATAAAACGTCCATCTGAAGTACCACCTGTGGTTTGTGGATCGGTTTGATAACCTGTGACTTCACGAATTGCCTCACGCGCAGCGTCAAGTAATGGACCGTCACCGGTTAAAAACGGTAAGCCATTAAAAATCCAGTTGATATCATAATCTAAGCCATGTGCATCAAGAATACTCACTACCCGTTGGATCAACTCTTCTGCGGTCACCTCAGTGGAGTAACGGAAGTTAAACATGACGGCTAGCTCACCTGGAACCACATTTGATGCGCCCGTACCGCCATTGATGTTAGCGATTTGAAAACTGGTGGGTGGGAAAAACTCATTGCCATTGTCCCAATGCATTTGTGCGAGTTCAGTTAGTGCAGGAACCGCTTTATGAATAGGATTATCGGCTAAATGTGGATAGGCTACATGACCTTGAATACCATTGACGGTTAAGTTGCCTGTTAAGCTGCCTCGGCGACCATTTTTGACCACATCACCCAATTTATGCGTTGAAGAGGGCTCGCCGACTAACGCCCAAGTCATTTTTTCATTACGGGCTTCGAGGGTATCAATCACGCGCGTAGTACCGTTAATAAACGGACCTTCTTCGTCACTGGTAATTAAATAAGCAATAGAGCCATTGTGATCTGGATGTTTGGCGATAAATCGTTCGGTAGCAATAATCATCGCCGCCAATGAGCCTTTCATGTCGGCAGCGCCGCGACCATGTAAATAATTATCAATAATGGTGGGTTCGAACGGTGGAGTGTGCCAACGATTGAGATCGCCTGTTGGTACCACGTCGGTATGGCCAGCAAAGCAAAAAACAGGGTCGCTATTGCCACGTCTTGCCCACATGTTAGTGGTGTCTTCAAATACCATTGGCTCAATGTTAAAGCCAATGGCGGCAAGACGATTGGCCATCAACGTTTGGCAACCTTCATCTAATGGCGTTACCGATGGGCGTGAAATCAGATCTTTTGCTAATTCAACTACGTCATTATTCATTATGCGAACCACATTTGATATTCTGCTGCTTTAAAGCCAATCAGCAATTTATCCTTGTTAACTAAAACTGGGCGCTTGATCAGCGTAGGGTGTTGCACCATCAATGCGATAGCCTTGTCTTGAGTGAGATCGTTTTTTTCGGCATCATTTAAGCCACGAAAACTGGTACTTCGTTTATTAAACAGGGTTTCCCAACCGACGATATTAGCCCACAGCGCTACCGTGGTTTCACTTAGACCGTCTTCCCGAAAATCGTGAAACGTGTAATCAATTTTTTCGGCTTCAAGCCATTTGCGCGCTTTACGAACAGTATCGCAATTTTTTATGCCGTATAAGGTCAAAAGAATACTCCATTAATGTCGATTGGATTGTAATAGTAAGGTTTGGCTTTCAAAATAAGCCTGAAAAGTGCCTTATGTAAGATGGATATCAGTGAATGCATTTAACAACATTGTGGCATTGTGAAGCGGCTTGAACAAGCCTAAGACGGCGTTTTGGGGCGATTTCATAATTTGCAACCTAGGCTAATTTAAGCGTGCGGTTGCATATTAATGTGTCGCTAACCATTAGCAATAACCATTAGCAATAACCATTAGCATTATCGGTTAACTATGGCAGTTAACTATGTCGGTGAACTATGTCGTTAAAATAGATCGGGCCAACATGATGTTACATTTGCACAGTAAAAATAATATCTTTACCGGCAATGACACTACCTTGGGCTTTATCTAATTGCTTAATATCTTCCATATTGGCCAACACCACAGGGGTCAATAGACTGTCGACTTTATCGCGCAAATAGGCCAGATCAAAAGCCAAAATGGCTTCACCTGCTTTGACTTGCTGACCTTCTTCGGCTAAACGTTTAAAACCATTACCCTTGAGCTCAACGGTGCCAACACCAAAGTGAACAAACAATTCTAGCCCCTGGGGTGACTCGATGCTGAACGCATGATTGGTTTCAAAAATTTTACCAATGGTGCCATCAATTGGGGCAACCATAAATTCGCCCTTAGGGTCGATAGCAATACCATCGCCAACAATTTTTTCAGCAAATACCACGTCGGGTACTTTTTCAATTGCAACAATATCACCCGATACTGGTGCATAAATAGCTATACCGCCCGTCAATGGTGGTTGGCCAGAAATCAATCGCCGTATTCGGCTTAAAAATCCCATAAGAACAAGCCCCTGTTAGTCATTTTTTTATGCGGTTAAGTGTAAACGGCTCTGCCAGCTTTACCTACTTTATTCGTGTGATTGGTCGCAATCGAGTGAAAAAGCGTTAATGGCTTCACGAATATCAGTAATGCGAGTTAACAAAGCGATGTGTTGTGCATGGTTAACAAAATGGGTGTAGTTACCTTCAATCAATGCCACTTTTACGTCTAATAAATTAGCAGGATTGATACTCAACTCATCAAGCCCAAGTCCTACCAATAAGGGCAGAACTTGTGGATCGCTGCCAAGTTCACCACACAATGAAACACTGACATGAGTGTGTTTACAGTGGGAAATCGTTAAGGCAATAAGTTGTATTACTGCCGGTGACAGTGGTGGGTATTGTTTAGCTAAATGCGGATTGGTGCGATCGGCCGCTAAGGTATATTGGGTTAAGTCATTGGTGCCGATACTGACAAAATCGAGTAATGGCAACATACTTGGCAGGTTCAGAACTGCTGCTGGGGTTTCAACCACAATGCCGTAGCTGAGAGCCCCAAAACCTTTTTCTTGCTCGTTCAACTCGGATTTAGCGCGTTCAATTAACAAAAAGGCGGCGTCAAGTTCTTCTACCTGGCTTACCATCGGAAACATTAATCGAACTTGGCCATGATTAGCGGCGCGAAGGGCGGCTTTCACTTGAGTAATAAAGGTCTCTGGGTGTGCCAAACTATAGCGAATGCCACGAATGCCAAGGGCAGGGTTATCTTCGTTGTTTTGAGGCAAGAAAGGAATTTCTTTATCGGCGCCAATATCAAACGTTCGAATGGTAAGCACTTCACCTTGTAAGCTATGAAGGGCATCGCAATAAAGTTTATATTGTTGATGTTCATCTGGCAGAGCTTTGGCATTCATCAGTAAAAATTCGGTACGAAATAAGCCAATACCTTGGGCTCCAACATCGGTGACATGAGATATTTCACTCAGGTTGCCCACATTGGCCAGCAAAGTGACCTTATGACCGTCGCGAGTTTGACTGGGTTTATCTTTATAAATCATCAATGCTTGGCGACGCAGCAATTCTTGTTGTTGTTTCTGCTTTAATTGATCAAAAACGTCAGCTGACGGGGCAACATGTAATTCACCTGACATACCATCTAAAATAAGCTGAGTGCCATCGTCAATGACGTCTTTGGTTTGTGAAAATTGATAATTGAGTAATGCAGGTATCCCTGCTGCCCGAGCCAAAATAGCAGTATGGCTTGTTAGACCTCCAGACTCTAGGATCAGCCCGGTGATGTGAGTTAGTGGCAATATGGCAAATTCTGCAGGGGTTAAATCATCAGCCAGTAATATGGTGTCTTCGGCAAGGGTCGATAAATCCCATTGTAAGTGCCCGTGCAACGCACTGGTTAAGCGCTTAGCCAAACACATAATATCAACACTGCGATTAGCCAAATAAGGGTCATCTAATGCCGACATTTCTGCTGCATGTTGATTAAAAATGCGATCAACAGCAACGGCGGCACCGACTTTAAATTGACGAATATGTTGATGAAGTTGCTGTTGTAGTTCCTCATCTTCAAGCAACATAATATCGCTATCAATAAGTTGGAAATTATCACCATCTGGGTACAGGTGATGTTGGCAGTGTTGTAAATGAGCAATAAGGTGATTAATGGCTTGTGTTAGCTGTTGTTGCTGCTGGTCAATTTGTTCAATAGAGAGAAGTTTAAAATCCAGTGGTGGCAGTTGAGTGGTGATAGTCAGTGCTTTACCAAAAGCGATGCCTGCAGATACTACTATTCCGTTGATTGACATATCGCTGTCCTATTAACTATGGTTGTCCTAATTAACTCTAATTAACTCTAATTAACTCTAATTAACTCTAATTAACTCTAATTAACTCTAATTAACTCAGAGTCATCAGCAGTGAGGCAATTTTGTCAACGGCTGCTTGGGCGTGTTCACCGGAAGCAAATACCGTCACTGACACACCTTGGTATAGACCTAATGTTTGTAACTTGAATAAACTTTTGGCGCTGGCCTGCTTACCATTGCATTCGACTATGACGTCGCAATCAAACTCTTTTGCCTCTTTAACCAGTAATGCCGCTGGGCGGGTATGAATACCGTGAGGAGCAACAATGGTGACCGTTTTTTGATACATAGACAACATACTCTGTAATGAATGACAACTAAATACTCATCGGATTAAATATCAATATTTCAATAAGCTAGTCGAAATATCCACTAGCTTATTGGTTAAATGATACCTTGTAGAACTCAGCTATTTAATCTAATAGGCATAATATACCCTAAAGTCATAATAGCTAAAAGCGATGTTCGACTCGAAATGAGCTGTGATGTTGATATAGACCATGGCTATAAGCCAATATTGTTTGTCGATAAGACGGCGAGGGTGAGGGTAGTAACATTAAGGCTTTCCATGCTGATGGGTATAATATCAACCGTGGAAAGCCTTTGTTTGTGTAATGAGTTGATCGAATTAAATTATATTTTAAATTGTCCTAGTGTCTGACTCATATCTACACTAATAGTTTGCAACGATTGTGCTGCCTGACTGTGGGTTTCGTTAGCTGTTAACGATAGTTCGGTGAGTTCAGAAATCGTACTGACATTAATGTTAATGTCTTCGGTGACGAGTGCTTGTTCTTCTGTGGCGCTGGCGAGTTGCGCTGTCATGCTACTAATATTTTCGATAAGCGCTAAAATTGCGATAATCGCATCACTTGATTGCACAGCTTTTGATTGCAGCTGAGCAGAATGTTGCTGTGTGTTAGTAATACTGTTAATAACCGATTGAATACCTGTCTGGATCTGGTTAATAATTTTATTGATTTCATTGGTTGAAGACTGAGTCCTGTTTGCCAACGCACGCACTTCATCAGCGACTACAGCAAAACCTCGGCCATGTTCACCTGCGCGTGCAGCTTCAATGGCGGCATTCAGTGCAAGTAGATTAGTTTGATCTGCAATGCTACCTATCACGTCAAGGATGCTGCCAATCTCAGCAGATGATTGACTGAGGGTTAACGACACCGTTTCTGCTTGTTGTAGCTCACCGACTAAACTTTCTGTCTGTTCAACTGTTTGTTGCATCAATTGTTGATTTTGTTCGGCTTGATGTTTCACATTGCTGGCACCGTCTGCCGCATCTTGAGTGTTTCGAGCCATTTCTTGGCTCGTCGATAGCATTTGGTTAATCGCAGCGGCGACACTTTGAGTTTCGCTGTGCACTTGGTTCGCGCTTTGATTCGATAATTTTACAGTATCTAATAAATGCACAGCTTCATTATTTAAGGTATGCCCAAGAGGTTGTAAATTAGCAACCATATTAGCTATTTTAATCACAAATTGATTGAACGCATCGGCTAGTTTGGCGACTTCATCATTGCCTTCTGTCGACAAGCGTTGAGTCAAATCGCCTTCACCTTTGGCGATTTGTTCCATCGCGTCGATTGTGACGTTAAGAGGTTGGGTAATGGAATGATTAAGCAATAAAAAGAACGCAAAAATAGGCACTGCAATCATCATCATAATAATGAAATAGTCAATAATGATACCTGTCATACTGTTATTGACATCGTTGACGTTTGCTTGGGTGATTAGCGTTAATTCAAGTTTTGGATAATATTGTGCTGCGGCAAGTACCGTTTGCGGTTGATTTTGTTGATCGACAACCGCAAACTTTGCTTGGGCTGTTTGGTGTTGTTTTGCCGTGGTGATTAGCTGTTGATAAGGCGTTGAAGCATCATTTGCCGCCAAGTTGTTGATGGATTTACTGATTGATCTTGGGTTTAGTGGATTAACAATAATATTATTTTGATTATCGACAACAATAAACGCTTGATGCTCAGAGACCTTAATGTCACTAACAAACTGGCTTAATAATTCGACCGTTGCATCAGGATTAACAAGCTTAAAGGCATCAAGCGTGCTACTTAATTGGTTGACTTGTCCGGTGAGCTGTTTGAACTTTTGCTCTATTAAATGATTGTATTGTTCATTAATGGAAAAAGAACCGAAAACCACTGTACCTAAAGCGGCTAAAGCTAACATAATAAATAATCGCTTTAAAATGGTTAGGCGTCTCAATAATCTAATCATTATCAGTCCTATTTTAAACTATCAATACAAAGTAATGGGATTATAATGAAAATATTAAAAAAAATAAGCGTAAAAGATTGTTTTTGTGAACAAACTGCATATTTTATATTTGTAAGCATAAGGTAGTGAATTGGTTAAAGCTGTTTTTTATCAACTGGTTAGTTGAATATTAACGTTGTTTGGTTAATTAATGTGCTAAGCAATTGTTTTAATTTTGATTTTTTTACGGTTTACCCGCAAGATTAGTGTAATTAACGAAAAGGTATTAATGCTATGAATTCATCTTCTATCGTCAACAATGACGATATTCTACTTAAGCTTTGTCATTCAGTGTCTCATGTTCTTTCTAGCACGAGTGCTAGCCAAATTAGTCATGCTGGGATGATTCAAAGTATTTCTCGCACCCGCTTAAAACCTGATTTGGGTTGTTTCTCTATTTTCGATGGTGGTTTTTCTGGCTTGGTTGTGATCAACTTTTCTGCGGCAGCGGCTATTGAAATTTATCGCCGTTATATGCTCAACATGGGAATGCCTGAAACGGAATTAGCGTTTTCACATACTTCTGATGATGTGAGCAATGTAATGGGCGAATTAATGAACCAGATTTTGGGTGATTTTATTGGTAAAATATCAAAAGAATTACAAACATCCATTAGCCAAAGTCAGCCTAAAATGTTGACGATTAATAAAGAATTAACGATTTCAGTCGATACTAACCTCGATAACGCCGTCGCGAGAAGAGTGTCGTTTAGGACTGAAAATAACCATATTTTTTATCTTGAATTTGCCATGGATAAAACAGAGTTTCTTCGATCTGCAGACTTTGAAATGAATGAGGAATTTGATCTTGACTCATTAATCGAAACTCACGGTCAAAAAGCGCAAGCTAAATCAGATAAATCACAAGATGTACTCAATGATCCCAATGTAAAAGGCCTTGTTGTCGACGATGCTGATGACTTACTCAGCGAGCTTGGGTTATAACGTCAGGGATATAATGAAAACAACCATGTTAAGTTATTTATCTTGGTTGTTTTGTTTACCAAAATGCACTATTCATAGAAGGTTAGCTATAAAAATGGCATTTAAAGCCACTTCTATTGATATAACTTACTGTGATGGCGTGTTTTAGTTGACCGTGTCTGGTGCGTTAATGAATAGTCCATTGGTAAATTTAGACACGCGTCAGCCATTTCAAGCTATTGCCAAAGAGCTTAATGCTAACGTTGATAAAAATGCCAGTAACTTAAGTACTCAAAATAGGCATATATTAGCCTTATTAACTTGTGGTTAAGAGGCCTGTCAGCGATTAATCAAAAACCATTTAGTGTTACATAGCTCTTGTGGTGTGATGGTAGAAGACGACTCACTGACTTAACGTGTACTGAGTAGTATTTTGAGTATCAACACTAGGTCAATATCACGGGTTTAAGTGTTCCCATGTGTTTACTCTAAACGATGTATGACATAAGTAAAAATCAACCAACTGATTGATTTAAAAGGATAAGTCTTTTTATGGCAGGTGCCAGTTTATTAACCCTATTAGATGATATTGCCACTATTTTGGATGATGTAGCGGCAATGAGCAAAGTGGCGGCACGCAAAACCGCTGGTGTTCTGGGTGATGATTTAGCGTTAAATGCGCAGCAAGTATCGGGTGTTGCCTCTGAGCGAGAGCTTCCTGTCGTGTTTGCCGTCGCCATGGGGTCGTTTCGCAATAAAGTCATTTTGGTGCCGATGGCCATGCTGATCAGTGCGTTTATTCCATGGGCTATTACTCCTTTATTGATGTTTGGTGGTTTGTTTTTATGTTATGAGGGCTTTGAAAAGGTCTATCATTCACTAACACATAAGCGTGTACCAGTGGTCGATGACGATGCGGTGGTTGCCAAAGCAAAAGCTGATATCGAAGACTTAGCAGCATTCGAAAAAGAAAAAATAAAAGGGGCGATTCGCACCGACTTTGTCTTATCCGCTGAAATTATCGCAATTAGTTTAGGTGTTGCTGCACACATGGACCTAATGGGGCAATTTTTAACCTTATGCGTTATTGCCATTGTGATTACGATAGGCGTATACGGCCTAGTGGCAGGGATTGTTAAAATTGATGACCTTGGTTTGTATCTTGCTCAACGTAAGCCCAGTGGAATAGGGCATAAATTGGGATTAGGATTAGTATCTGCAGCCCCTTACTTAATGAAAATTCTCACATTTGTCGGTACTATTGCCATGTTTATGGTTGGTGGCGGTATTTTAACTCACGGTATTCATCTGGTATCTGAATGGATTGCGCATGCAGAAACGCTGGTAAGCCAAGTGAGTGTTGTAGGTGGCTTTTTAGGGTTATTAACCCCAAGCGTGTTGAATGCACTATTTGGTGTTGTTGCTGGTGGTTTAGCGGTATTAGTGATCAATGGTGTGACTAAGCTAATGCCCTCTAAAACCTAGTTTTATAGTGATAAAGCTGGCTGCAGATACGAAAAGAGCATAGTCAATGACCATGCTCTTTTTTAATGAGTGATGCTAATCTCTGTTAGTGAATCACTTAAGATTAAACGGCTAAGTCATCACTCTCACCAAGGTTTGGTTCTGCTTTTGGATTCGGGCCGTATTCGTTATCATCTTTACTGTTAAAGCACATCACGACGAGCAGAATTAATGCACCAAGCAGCGGGATAAACATTAATAATAACCACCAACCAGAATGGTCAGTATCGTGAAGACGACGAACACTCACTGCGATGCTTGGAATGACGATGGCGAGTGAATAAATAGAACTCAATAATCCAGCACCATAAAGTTCACTGTATAAGCCCACACCCATATCCAATAAGGTCAGCACAATACTAATGATCATGCTGATCAGTGCAAACATCCAGTATTCTTTACGACGTGCTCGGCCGCTAAAATCGAAATACTGTTTTAAAACCTTTACATACCAATCCATTCGTTATTCCTTAACGTTAATTTTTTTTAATCTAGTGCATTTGTAACAAAACAGCCTTGAATTAACAAGATTTTATTTTATTTAAGCCTAAACATTAATGCCGATTTGATCAACAACGGCATTATGGTACAAGCTGATAAAAAGGTTGTTAACGTGGCTGATCACTTGGCTATCTCAAGGGATAATAAACCCTTATCAAACTCGCTACTTGCGTGGAATTTTCAAGCAATAAATAAACCATAACCTTCATTACGCTAAAGATTATAACCCGGCGCATTTCTGCTATCTTTTGCGCAACATTAACATTTAACTCATCAGTTTAGCTCAAGAGTTTGGCCATCAATAAATATAACACGGTTGCGAATGTGTGGGTCTTGAACATCAACCACTTCATCACGGACTCATTCTAAAAAGTTAGCGTTTAACATCAGCCGCAAATCTCGTTTCGACTTAGTGTTTTATCTCGTCGGCTTTCGGTGTTGTTTGGGACCTGGGCGGGTTATTTGAGAGGCGTCAAAATCTAATTTTGCATTCTTGACGAAAAAATTAGCGGGTATGAGCATATCGTAATGCCACTGAGTGATGTCGGAAGCCATAAGTCACCGCATACCTGCGGCAATCCACAAGGTAGCGGAATAGGGCATAATAAATTGCCAAAAAGGTAAGACATCCATTAGAAAGCAAGGACGACGGAGACTAAGGTTTAAGCTTTATTGATAGGATTTGTCTGTTATGTAAGCTCAACAAGCTTAGCGTTAATTGACGTAAATTATCCATCAACTGCAGGTCCTTGATCCAATCGTATTGATTTACAACCGTATATCTAACTCATTATGGATTAACACCACGCATTGAGACGCGAATAGCATTTTTGGCCCTAAGTTTATATGTTGAGTACCGAGTCGCTTTAAGCTATTAAAGCTCTTTTTAGGCATAGGAATATGATCGGTGAGTAGAAAACAAGGATTATGTGCAAACTCTATGTCACGCACTGGGGTGCCTTTTTTCTCCAACATATACAGTTGATATTCTTCGGCTAACTCTTGCACTAGCTTTTCAAAACTCACAGTGCGTACCGTAATGCCGGGCTCAACCACACGCAATTGCTCTTTCGTCATGCCCTTTGACGCGGTTAAGGCTTTGGCAATTTTATTGGTTAAATTTTGCTCATGGAAGCCGCCTATATGACCCAGTTCACCTGAACGGAAACAGATGGTGCGAGAAAAATCTTGGGTGCTTTCTAATACTAAATAAACAATAACATCATCCCGATGAGACTGGGCCACAAAGATGGTGTTCATTAAGGTATGGGCTAAAATTTCAGTATGGGCCTCTTGGCCTATACTCGCCACAAACTGCTGACTATCAACTGGAGCCGCTCTGGCTCGAACTACAAAAGCGCGCATCGGTAAATCCTATTAGAAGTAAATTAAACATGAAGCGGATAACGTAGTCGAATAATCAATCTGTTACTGCGCATAGCATTATTATTGCAGCTTTAAGCTTGGCTGTAACGCGATTAATCTATTGGTTTAGTTTTAGATAACGCAGACTAGTTCTAATGAGTAATACAGTTGTTAAAACAAGCGCTAAGCGTTATGTTGTTAATGCTGGAATGTGATTTATTCAATTATTGATGCCGGTTATCAAGTCAATAAATCACATTCATGAGATCATTAATTCAAGGTCATTTACGATGATAATCAGGAAAGCGCTAGAGTCTGACGTTCAATCTATTTACACCATGAGAAACCGAGCTATTATTGAAAAATGCATCGGATTTTACAGCTCATCGCAGTTGGCATTATGGACACAAGGCGACATCTCTGAGGCATTGATTAATGATATTGTAGCGAACTTCTATGTTTCGCTATTCAAGGATCGTGTTATCGGATGCGGTAAAGTTAATCTTGAAACGGGCATGATAGACGCTATTTTTGTCGACCCTGACAATTTTGGACAAGGGGCTGCAAAGTCAATGTTGGTATTTCTTGAATGCCGAGCCTTGGAGAACGGTCTTGAATTATTACAACTCGAATCCACGCTAAATGCCGCATCATTTTATCGCGCCTGTGGTTTTGTTGGTGATGAAGTGTCAACTTATCATTCACCGCGGGGGATCCGTTTGGATTGTATTCCAATGCGAAAGTCGTTGTAATAGTTAGACTCTGTGAACAGACATCAATTCTTAGGTAAATATCAGCCCCCTTTGTGTAGAGGGCTGTTTTGCATAAGGAACGGGATCTTGGCAACAGATTAATGTTGGCAACTACAATTACGCTGGTTTTTTTCAGTTTTACCAATACCGGGGTTGAATGTATTGGTTGGGTCGAGAGTTAAATAAAAGTCTTTAAGAGTTTGCTCTGCTTCATACAAATGGCCCACATTATGCTCAGCAGGGTATTTAACGCCGCGTTTATTGAGCAATTCAAGCATGCTTTTCTTCACTTCTTTAGGATCTGCACCTTTTTTCAAAATGTAATCCTGATGAAAAACGTGACAGAAAAAGTGCCCATAGTAGAGCTTCATTTCAAGCTGTTGTTCCAATGCTTCCGGAAGTTGTTCTAACCAGTCAATATCATCCCGTCTTAGTGCTATATCTAACGACAATAAATCACCTACGTCTTTTTGATATAAGGTATGGTAGCGCATAGCAGCACCTGCGGCTGCAAAACGGTTTAAAACGGCAGCTTGTGTTTCTTGTGCATCACATTCAAAAAAGTCACCTTCTTGCTCGGCAAAAAAGCCAGTCAAATGAGTTCTCGCTTCTGCAATACCTTGCTCGCTCATTTTCAAAATTAAGTGATGATCGTATTTGGCTCGATATTGCAAAATACGCGGCGGTAAATGTTGCGGAAAAAATCGACTGGCAAGTTGCATAAGCCAATCACTTAAATGAGAAGACACAAAGGGTAACGATTTACACACGGCATCTATTCGGCCTTTTAATGCAAACAACTTAGGTAAACGATCCGTGCCTAAGTGTTTCACACTCAAAAATGTGTCTTTGCCATACTGGGCAGAGATATCGAAAATATCTTTGTGTAAGTATTCGCCCACCTCTGGTAAATGCTTATATTGTTGTAAAATTTCCCGTCTGAGCCTGCCCAATACTAAGGGATCGTTAGTGCCAACATAAAATGTTTGCTCTTGCTCAGCAACGGCAAAAGTATCTAACCTGACCGCAAAAACAGCTAACTTGCCTGCGCAGCCACTGGCTTCAAATAAACGCCTTGGATCGGCGTTGTAGCGGCTAGGGCTGTTTTCATCTACCTGACGGACACGGTGCTGATATTCTGTATCTGAACGCTGAGCATCGCTTGGCGCCAAGTTTTCCTTAGCAAAATTACCCGTCATCAAATTGGTTAATATCTCTTCAGGAGTCTCACCCAGCTCAATACCTAAATGATTAACCAGTTGTAGTTCACCCTGTTCATCAACCCGCGCAAACAACGCCATCTCAGTATACGCTGGACCTCGTTTGACTAACGCGCCGCCCGAATTATTGGCTATGCCACCGACCACGGATGCTCCTAAACACGAAGAACCAATCACCGAATGAGGCGTACGCTTAATTGGTTTTAGCAACGTCTCTAGGCTGAACAAGGTTGCCCCTGGAAAACTTAAAACCTGTTGACCTTGTTCCAATAAAGAAACTTGATCCATTGCCAACGTATTGATGATAATAATAGGTCGGTCATAATCATCACCACTGGGTGTGGAGCCCTCTGTTAACCCTGTATTAGCCGCTTGCATAATAATAATAACTTTGTGGTTAACACACACTTGCAAGGCCTTATATAACACCAGCAGAGACTGCGGTTTGAGCACCGCAAGCGCATCACCGCCGCCAGTTCGCCAACCAAAGCGAAATCGGCGTGATTTTTGCTTATTTATAATGATTTGATTTTGACCTACAACGTCTTGAAGTTGTTGCAGTAACTGCGGATGGGGCATGATGTGAACTTCCTAACATTCATTCAACAGTTGCTAAAAATCAGCTATATGTTGAAACAACAAATACAATATCTCTACCCTAGGCTAATAAAACCCAAAACACCACAATAGATTATCCCGATATTTTCTATTAAAATAATCCAACATTACTCGCCAAGCTGCAGCATTAGTGCGTATGACGTATGTTGATCACTGTTTGAAAATCGAGAGCGGAAACCACGATAAGGCTCAACAAACCGGCAACGATGGTTGGGTGCTGAAAACTTAATTTTCAAATAATACCTCTTACTCCCCCCTTTATTGTTATCAAACAGTTTGTGCTGCTTTGAATCTACCTAATTGCTTAAATTAAACTTTTCAGAGCCCAACCTATTGATAAATCCCGTTCAATTTGTACGTTTGAATAAAGATAAAAGCTATCGAAATAAAAGTATCAAAAGTTATCTTATAGGATGAGTGCGATGGGTGTTTTAGGCTTCGTCGTTTTGCTTCGTTTTGCTTCGTTTTGCTTCGTTTTGCTTCGTTTTGCTTCGTTTTGCTTCGTTTTGCTTCGTTTTCTAGGTTTACCATTGATGTGATTAACCAAATATTATGGATTCAAACATGGCTCAATTTATGGGTTTGAAAAAAAATTAAATAACAACGACAAGAATATACAACGGATGAACATCTCTCTGAGCATCAGCAACAGGCATAAATAAATGCTGAACATGCGCTATAATTAGCTTAAATAAGACTCTAGGAAAAGAACTTGCTGAAGCCTTGATAGAGTTGCTAAAATTAAAATGCAATTAATTATTCTTTCAATGGCTTAGATGGGTCCTCCGAGTTTCCTGGCCCATGAGGCGCGTGATGATGAACACGAAGAGCTCATGGCAAAGACAGGGCAAGACCCAAGGCCGTGAGGTTTTTGAAGCTGGTATATAATCAGGAAAGGTAAGAGCAAATTCAATACACTAAATTGTAACATCATGAAACGTTTCATTCTGAAATGTTGTCATTGATCAATAAGCTCTATAAAAAAAGGTTTTAAGATGAAGTTAGTGAGTAGTGTGTTTTAACTGATTCTGGATGTGAACTATCCGCAAAAGAAGGAAAATCCTATGTTGCAATTTATCCCTGTATTTGATGCTAATATCATTGCTGTACGAGCTTCAGGACAATTAACTGATGCAGATTATCAGAATTTTTTACCTCAACTTGAAACGCAAATTAAACGATTAGGCAAAATCTCATTACTTTTTGAGTTTGATAATTTTTCCGGCTGGGATTTAGATGCCGCCATAGATGATGTTAAGTTTGGTATGAAACATCTTAGTGATTTTGATCGCATTGCGATGGTTGGCGATAAGTCTTGGGAACATTGGATGGCGTTAATCGCGAAGCCTTTTTTAATATCTAGTGAAGTGCGTTATTTTAACAGAGAAAATCTGCAACAAGCATGGGACTGGTTACGTGAAAAACAAGAGTTTGAAAAGGCGGTGGAACAATTACACCCCTATAAAAATATCGTGGTTGCGGTGGATTTTTCCTTGTATTCAAAGCATGCATGCAAACGCGCAATAGAATTAGCTAACTACTATCAAGCTTCGTTAACATTACTCAATGTTGTTCCAGAAGTACTCGCTTATACACTCTATGGCGATCCAGTGGGCTACAACGTTGTTGATCTAGATATCATCAAAGATCAAAACAAAAAAGCTATTGATGCTGCTCAGTTTCAGATGAAAGCGTTTGTAAACGATTTGGATACCGATTTTCCCATAGAGACCAAAGTAATTTGTGGTGAGATAAATTATGGCGTTGTGTCTTTTTTGGAAGCACAAGATGTTGATTTAGCCATTTTTGGGGCAAAAAAGAAAAAAGGCATAAACAAGTTATTGGGCTCAGTGGCGCATTATGTTCAAAATCATAGTCGTTGTGAAATATTAATCGTTCCGGTTCAAGCTCCTGTGTTCTAACTTATTATGGTTAAGGTGTATTTATATGTCTGATATACAAAATATAGAAATTGAACGTTACCAAGACAATATCACTGAAGATATTCGTAAAGTCGTCGAAAAATATCGCGAAATTATGGCCTGGGATGTTCCTGATAATGACACTGTGGAGGCTGACAGGCTTATCTTTCAAGCAATTTATTCAGCACTTGCAGAGATCGAAAAAAGCTCAAAAGAAAGCGAAAGCCATGCAAAAGGCCGTTAATAAATCAACAGATGCCGCTAAATTTATCATCACTCTGACGGCTGATTTCATCGAATATTTATTCGCAAAGCTATGCTAAGTTGAATATTAATTTTTTATTTTACGGGTATCGTTTATACAGATGTAGTGGGTATGCCGTATCATTTTTTAATCCGGGCATCAAAAAAATATTTTTTCGGATCTTGTGGGTGAGATCTGTATTTATGAAAAAAAAATAAGCTATAAAGTATAATAAATTTACACCTTAATTGGAGATACAATGTCTGGATCAGTACACGGCCATCAAGTTATGCAATTGATGCTAACCCATGGCTCTGCGTTAACAAAGCAAGAGCTTAAAACGTTAATGCATACTAACTTTGGTGCTGATACTCGTTATCATACCTGCTCTGCAGCGGAGATGGACGCTGAGATGCTTATTGAGTTTTTAGAAGGCAAAGGTAAGTTCATCCCTAGTGAAGGTGGTATTACAACAGCAGCAGATAAAATTTGTAATCACTAAATCATTCACTGACAACATGTGGCTTAGATCTCCTTAGGCCTAATGTAACAACACTCACTTTATACTCAGATGCGATGTCATATCACATTGAGTGCCTCTGCTGAGGCGGTATTTAATCCGCACAGTCCTGCTTACATCTAACAAGTCGTTTTGTTTGCATTTGTAAACAAACTCTTGGATGAAAATGCTCAATCGCCTAGATTTTGCAATATGGGTTTATTGCGATAGTTGATTGAGTTAGTAAAATGGCTGGCTTCATTTGCGGCGCAAATATTTATGGTCAAGGTGGGATAAAAATTGTAACAATAAATATGGTCGCAACAATTATGTAGATGTTTGATTTTACTCCGGTTCGATGGCTTAACTATTCACTATAAAGCCCCCTCAGTTAGTGTCAATCAATCTTTCTGTGTCAGGGTGAGATCCACTAATACTGAAGTATGAGGCGAAAATGCCTCTGTTAAACTAGGATTGTACAGGTCTAATACCATTACGATGGAGGCCGCTACCATGTACCCATATGAGCACATATTAGCTGTTACAGAAACACCAAACCTACTGAATAGCTCATTTCACAAAGCCGTTATCTTAGCCAGTAGATCACGCGCAAAACTCACATTGCTAACCGTAAAGCTTACCCAAACTAGCCTGTTGAAACGTCTATTAGAAAGAAGCTGTGTAATTGAACCTAAGTCAAAACGAACATTGACAACCAAAGGATTAGAGCAAGTTCTCAAATACCCAAGCAAACAAATCAGTTGCCAATCGAGCACCATTTATCGCGCAGTGCTAAATCAACTAAAACAAGAACATTATGATCTTGTGGTATTGCCTCATAAACGTTATCACTCCATTATTTCTGAGTTAATTTCTGCTGACGAATGGCACTTATTAAGAGAAACCTTGGTACCCGTAATGTTTGTTAATAGCAGTCAATGGCAGACCCAAGGGCACGTGCTGACCGCCTTAGACATTAATCACACTCAAGATTGCCATCAAGCTTTTAATCATCACATTATTCATGAATCTAAAGGTATAGCAGACAGCATCAATAATGATTTACACTTCATTAATTGTTTTTTGGCTGACAATTACAGTATAGCCTTTGAAACCGAAGATAGGGCCCATGCTCATTCAATGTTGTCACAACAAGCAAACCAGCAAAGCATTCTTAATCACGCAGTGGCAGATTTACTGTCTGAAAAATATCACTGTCACATAGCTCATGGCTTACCTGAAGATGCTATTCCCATCAAGGCCCATCAACTCGATGTGAATATGGTCATCATGGGAGCGGCCGAGCACACAGGGTTAATCCACTCAATTAAAGGCCATATTCCTGAACTGCTGATTAATCAACTCCCCTGCGACATACTCGCCGTTAAACCGCCCACAAGTGAGCTTAGATAAGTTCAAAAATCTATCGATCAGACAACACAACACAACACAACACAGGGACGTGACTAAAACGCCTCTCGTCGGATATTCATATTGTAATATCGCCACCTTGCTTTCTCATATAAAAGAAGAGTATTAATTTACAACCAAGGTATATGCTCCTCGTCTCTTTAGTGGTTGTTTGTCGATCTTCAAATACCTTTTAATCTATAGGAATGGAGGTACATTGACACTGTTGAAAATTGCTTAAAACGTAAACAATTACTTCAACCATTAAATTTATAATCAATGCACAAGTACACCTTACTTCGAGCCGCTCATCAAATTAGGTCTGGGTTGATGCACGTATTCTTAATCCCACATCCCCATATACTACTTGATAAATAACAAGCTTTTCTGCTGTGATAGATTTAGCTTATAAGTCATTTTATGGCGATTAATTGCCGAATGCATAGACTTTTGGGTTGAAATCATCTCATCAGTAATTGAGCGTAGGTGTTGGCAACTCAAATAAAAAGGGGGTTATCTTGTTACTTCATAAAATGGCTATTTAAAGACCTCGTCCAGCTGAATATAGAAAAATTTTGTTGTACCCGATGGTCTTTTGACGCTAGGGCGGCCGATTACCCTGATGGTGCTGCAGGAATAGGTAATCGAGAAAAATGAAGCTAGTTTGAGGAAGGCGATGAGGTTTGAGAAAGGTAAAGTGGATAAATTCATTAAAGACAGTAACAAACTAAATAATGAATAAAAAAGGGATTAAGTGTTAACTTAATCCCTCTCGCTATTTACTTGGTATGATTATCGTAATACTTGCTATTAATCATGCCTTTAACAATTGATTCAATTTTTTTAATTGGAACAACTGATTGCTGTCTTTGTGATGATTGCACAGTCACCGACTGCGGTTCTTCGCTCCATTCATTGATGGCAGCGAACAATAACTGACCATCAGCATCTTTTTCAATTTTAGCTACATGCCACCATTTTGTAATACCATCTGTTGGAGGGCTAAATATATGTTGTTCATTATTAAATATAAATTCAACGCGTGTTGTCGCTGGGTTAATGTCTGGTGAGTCAGAAAAATTCTTTACGTAATAATCGTAACTACCTTCAACAGGAAATTGAGGAATAGAAATCACTTCAGGCCCATAACTTGTTATATCATCAACATCTAAATAGATGATGGTTTCATTAATAGTGACTTCTGAATTGGCATAATACACATGGCTTTCATTACCTTCAGCATCAGTGATATAGAGATGTGAGTCTAAATCTCGGGGTGCTTCACCCCAGTTCAAGGTTATTTTGGTTAACGCTTCAGATAGCACTAAACACTCAGCTAAGGTGATGTCCTCTTCAAAAGTGTTAATAATAGATGTACGGCTTTGAAATTCGATTGTTGCACCAAGTAAAACGGTAGAATGACTCTTAACCGGGATGCTAAATGTGCCATCATCGATAGAGAATGTGAGTGAGCGCCCCAAGTAATCACGTCCGTCTGAAATAACGCGAGCACCATTTAATAAATTACCATCTTCGTCTTCCACACAACCATTTACTATAATGGTGTCGTAAATCATATCAGCATTCCAAGTAGTGAAATGACTAACATTACCTTGATAAAATGATTCATCGTTGACTGAAAATAATAGTGCTTCACCTTCTTCAATCCATAAACCTGACGTGGTGTCGAAATAATAAAGCGGTATCGTCGCGGGGGGATTAGTACCTGCAACAGGTATTTTAATCTGCGCGACTTTGTTTGGAGCGAGTTGTAGCTTGTTACCTGCACTATCAACAAAACTGACTGTAATAGCACCAAATGATTCTATTGGCACAATTTCGTTAGCACTGTTTGTTGTGAGCATATCACCTGGCATCATTTCAATATCAATAGCCGGGTTAATGACCGTTAGTTCAGCTACAACTGCAGAGGACACAAGGTTACCGTTCAAGTCGACAAGGCTGTTTTCAGGTAAGGTAACAAGCACATTACCATCAACAGCTAGCTCAGAGACTTGAGTCGCATCAAAACTAATAGATGCATGGACTGGTTGTAATAGTAAATTGTGCTCTTGGGTTAACTCATTTCTTGAAATGCTCAACGCAGCTTCTGAATAATCCGATGCATCGGCAACAAGAGTCAATCGGTCACTTAATTGGATATCTTGAATTTTAGATGTGAATAATCCTTCTGCATCAGAGGTTGTCGTATTAACAACTAGGTTGCCATTAGACAAACTCACAACACTATCCGGGATAACTTCGCCATTAAAATAGTTAATTGTGGTGCCAGAAATAGTATAAAAATACTTTTCATTTAAATTGAAACTAACTTGAACTGGAGCAACGCCATCTTCACCACCGTCAGTAACTTGTACAGAAATGTCGGTTGATATTGTTTCTAATACGGAAGATGTATAACTCATTAAGCCTGAAGGACTAATCGATAAACCCGTTGGTCCGGCGACTAGCTCAAAGCTAATGTCATTTTCAGTATCAGTATCGTCTACATCAGAGACTAATAATTGGTAAGTAAATGTTGATCCAGAATCAATACTTTGCGCTGCGATAGCAGACACAAAAGGTGCATCGTTGACAGGGGTCACTATGACATCAAAATCCTGTACAGCTTGTTGCGCTTCATCTTCACCGCCATCACGGACTGTGACACTCACAGTGCCAGACGTTAATACACCTTCAAGCGGCGTCCATGAAATTAGACCTGTATTGTTAATGGTCATGCCATCTGGCGGATTGGTTAATGTGAATGTTAAATTCGTACCGTCATTGGCATCGTCTGGATCGGTAACGGTTAGCTGATACAGGTATTCACTATCTTCAATTGCAGTGACAACAGCGCTAGCAGATATTAACGGTGCAATGTTTTGAATCACCTCATCCTCGGAAGATGAGTCACAGCCAGTTAATACAAAAGAAAGTGCTATAGCAACGATAGATAGTTGCCACTTGTTTGTTAATTCCATTTACATACTCCATTAATTTGAACGCTATTGATAAGCTTTAAAACATCATCCATAAATAATGAATTCATGGAAGGATATTTCATGGCAAATAATGAAGATTTAACAATGTTATATCAATACTCATAAGTGATGTAATTTAGCGCTGAGAGGTACACTTTTGTACAAGGTGGATGGGGGGGGGTCGAATGTAGCTAGCGGATGGCCATTATGGCATTGCTTTAACTAAATGAGGACATCCACGATAAATAGCGTGATTTAGAAGCTTCTACTAAACTCAAGAAAGTTATCGATGTTGGAGCTTGTTATGCCACGCCCTCGTAGAACTCAGATTAGTGTTGAAGACACGCCATTTTACCATTGCTGTAGCCGTGTGGTACGGCGCGCTTTCCTGTGTGGTGATGATAAATTTTCTGGTCGAAATTACGATCATCGACGTGGTTGGGTAGAATCACTATTATGTGAATTAATTGATGTTTTCTCTATTGATGTAGCCGCCTTTGCTGTGATGTCAAACCATCTACACGTGGTGTTACGTATCGATATCGAAACCGCAAATCATTGGACTGACAGAGAAGTACTTGAGCAGTGGCATAAGCTGTTTAAAGGTGATGAGCTAACCCAAAAGTTTGTTAAAGGTGAGTTAGTTGAAGCCCATGATGTGCTCAGGTTAAAACACACCATCGCGACTTATCGAAGCAGGTTGTGTGATATCTCCTGGTTCATGCGCTGTCTTAATGAGCCAATAGCAAGACAAGCAAATCAAGAAGATAACTGTACAGGGCGTTTCTGGGAGGGCAGGTTTAAATCTCAGGCCCTGCTTGATGAAGTAGCAGTATTGGCCTGCATGGCATATGTTGACCTCAATCCTATCAGAGCCAAGATGGCTGACAACCCAGAGCAATCAGACCATACCAGCATTCAATTGCGAATTAAGGCTGCTTTGAAAGGCGAACAACCCAAAAATTTACTGCCTTTCATTGGCAATGAACGTAAAAATCAACCTAAAGGCATTGCATTTTCACTACAAGATTATCTTGAACTGGTCGATGATACTGGACGTATTATTCGAGATGACAAGCGTGGCGCTATCAATGTTAGTAGTGCTAAGTTACTCACAAGATTGAATATCCCTCAGGATCATTGGCTCAAACTCACCACTGAGTTTGGAAAGCTATTTCACGGGCCAGTGGGTACACTTCAAGAACTCACTAGCTATTGTGAACATCTAGAAAAACGGCGACGACACTTTGCCAGTTGTTGCCAGCATTTAAAAGCTGGCTAATCTAAAACTCCTTTCAATAACCACGTCTTCCAAATCAGCTTAATCCTCTAATGGGTTGGATCATAGTGGCTAAAAATCACTATTATTGAAGGAAATTGGTTCATTTTTCAATCTACGGCCATAAACTTATAACATATCGGCCTTCTAGCAACGAACCTTCACAATCTTGCTTGAGCACATCTCGAAAGTACATTATGTTATTGTTTTATAATGGCTGGCCTGATTTTTTTGTTATGGAAAAAGTTTATTAAAGAATTAACTGAAAACACGTCTAAAATCGTTGAGGTAAAAGCAATATGAGTATTAATTTAATTCCGAGCCTTGAGTTTTCTAATAGATTTTATGAATCAGACTCAGTTATATATATTCATACCAATCAACATTGTGGCATCATTAATTATGTCGATGAATATAAAATAATAAAATACGACATTGGTGCTTATTTTATCAATGTGCTTGATGATGTGCCGGTCATTTACTTTGGTACTGATCATCAAAGTTATAACAAGAGTTATCACTTAAATCATCAATTTAAATTGGTTGAGAAACCAGAGTTACTGGCAAGAGAATCAGAAGGTTTTAATATAATTATTTCCAACGATTTTGATATAACCCTGATAGAGAATGATGATTACGATATCTATTGGCAAGTAATAAACAAGAAGACACAAGAAGAGCGCATCTTTAACTATGATGGTTATGCCGTTAAGCATAATGGGCGGCTTTATGTAAAAGAGTCTCGTCAAATTATCGCGCTTTCAGATGACCTGTCTGAGCGCTGGACAATAAAGTGTGATGACTCTCAAGCTACAGGTTTTCAGCGCAGTCGTTTTTTTGCTGATAATTATTTAATTTATGTGTCTTTTCGCGAAGAGCCTAGTAGCCTTCAACCCTGGGCAGGCGATACCGTTAATCTGGTGTGCTTAGACAGCGGCAATACCCTATGGACACATACTTTTGATAACCCAGTGATGAGTGTGATGCATCACGAAAATTCAATCATTGTGGGTACTGACCTTCATGGTTTTATCTTAGATGCCGCCAGCGGCGCTATCACGCTGCAGTTTGCTAGCCCCTATAACATTATGGATATGGAGACGGTTTTTAGCGAAACAGGTGGTTTTTTAGGTCAACCCCGCAGTGAAAGCCGCTTATGGACCGACGGTCATTATCTGTATTTTACCGGTAATGGCGGTAATCAACTGCACATCTACCAAATGGATGGTAGGTTATTTAGCGGGCCACACCAGCTTAAAAAAGGCTATCAATTTCGCGCTGCTACGGGATGCTTTCATCTTAATGGAAAAAGTTACATCTCCATTTTTAGTGATGACCAAGCGTTTCATTTAGTTGATTCAGGGGTAATGGTCATTGACCCTAAGACACTCACAAGCGACTGTACCATTGAGATAGAAAAAGGCCCCGAGCGCGAAGTCCTCCACCATGTGATTGATAAAAAGGCAGAGTATTATCAGTTAGTGATACACGCCGATGAGCATTCAAACAACAGGGTGGATGATTTAATTCGCTTTGCCGAAATTGACACCAAACGTATTGCCGCCCGCTATGGCTCACAAATTTGGACCAATAAAGAAAAAAACAGAAAATTTAATGGGCAAATTCAGTTAACCATTCATGGGTCTACTGCCATGAAGTTAGCATGTGAGCCAATGCTCGATATGTTAGTGGACCGAGTATCCCATTGGGCGAAAGCGTCGAGCACCGCATCGGGTAATCGTAAAGCGCATATTAAGGTCAGTTGGGAATGGATTGTCAGCCCCAGCGATTAAGCATGTGCCATAAGCGTTATTGAAGAGAGATAAGCGGAAACGTAACGCGTTAGTGCCTATTTTATAGCAATATTAAGGAAAATAGATGTCAAAGTTAAGCAGTCAGGATGTTGTGGCATGGGCTAATAAATATCAATTAGCATTGGATGACGAAAATGTAACAGAAGGAGCGTTTGATGACTCATTTGAGCTTAATGATTTTCTGGTGTTTGCTTTAGCGCCTGCGGGCACTATGGCCCTTGGTGAACAAGGTTGCCCACCAAGTGACTACCTTGCAGATGTTATCGATGATTACTTATCCTTGATTAGTGACAAAGACATCACCCTTGTCAGTGTAGAGTCTGACGATGAATGGCAAACCGCCACCGCTGTTTTTGATGACTCAGGTGAGCAAATAACGCTGGTTATTAACGATATATACGCTTCAGACTGGGTGCCCAGTGATGTAGGCGATAAAATGTTAGCCTTGTCAGCGCAGCGTTGCCCGCAAAGGCTGTATACCATTTATGGTGAAGATGCCTTTACCGTGCTTTATATTCCACAAGATGCGGTGGAAGAAATAGAAACAATGCTTAAGCAGTTACCTCTACCTGAATGGATGGAAGACTAGGTTACTTTTTAAGGAGATTGCTGCACGCGGTTCGGCTGTCAGCTATCAGCTTTAACTACCATTAACCTGAAAGCGTGGACGTTACCCGTTTTGATAAAGATGTCGAATCTTTTATCAAGTATTCATAGATGGCATCTTTAGCATTGCATTTTTTACATGACAAAAAAGATATTCAGCGTGTCGCCGATCTCGACAATATCCCAGCGCTTGAGGAGTAAAATAAGATGGCAAAATTAGCATTAGCAAAAGAAGTGTGGTTAAGCAAGGATGCTGCTTGGCTCAAACAGCGTGAATTGGATTGGGGTAACATTTAATTAGGATTAGTACTTCAAAAACGAGCGGCATATTTAGATAATCACATACTAATTGATAATTGTTTTGCTATTTCGATAGGGTAAAATTAGAAAGCTTCATCCACATTAAGGTTGATTTTTTACCTAACCATTAACACCATTAAAGATGAAACTATAAACACTAAACAAAAATAGTGTCTTAAAAGGAGTTTTTTACTATGAGCATGACTAGAGCTGAAGTCAAAATTACGGTTGCTAAATTAATTGAAGCGTCATATTCGAAAGATAAAGGTTTAACAACAAAAATAATGGCTGAAAAAGGAAGTTTTAAGCTTACTGTTGATCAGAGTGGAACGGCTACCTTAAGCGGAAATGCTGGTGTATTAACATTCAGCGGGACACCAACTCTTGAGAAAATAGGTATTAAGGTCAAGCGTATTAGTATTAGCTTTGAAAATAAAGGTGAAATGAATATTGGATATAGTGCAACAGTAAACTTAGCAGTCATAAGTTTAACTGTTAATGGTGATTTTGATTTAGAAGAACTTATCACTTCATGTTCAGGTTTATTATGCTCAGCAGCGAGAGCTCTTAAAGGTCGAAATAGGGCTTATGAAGCTGAATTAGAAAGCATAATGGGAAGATAATATGAGATCAATTACTTTGTTTTTGCTATTGTTTTTTTCTGCATGTGCAGTAAAAATGAATAATGGACTATTATATTCAAGCTATTATCGATACGATCAATCTGTGAGTGTTGATAACCTACACAAGTTGCAATCTGATTTTTTTAGTTCAAATTTAATAAAAAATTTGAACGTAGATGAGTCTGAAATAACTGAACAATTACTCTTTAAAAAGTACATGTTTAAGCAGAAATCACACTTTGAAAAAATAAATGAGAAAGTCGGGTGCTTATCTATTAATGGATTCGATAATGAGAACATGCCAATATCCTTCAATATAAAATATGTTGCTGAAAATGAGCACTGGCTTATAGAGGAAATTGGAGTTTTATTTGTAAATTCGATTGCTGATTTTACTGATTCAGCTAAATGTCCCAGTGAATATCAAAATTGAATTTAACGTCAGAATATTTGACTGATAATCTGAACTCAACATGGCCACCAATCCAAAATTGGCGCAAGATATTATTGATGCAATTAATGATCCTGATATGTCTATAGAATTAAGAGATAGAGTGGCTAAATAAGAGTCAGTAAATATATGACTAAATAAATAGTAGCGAGTATGGCTTCCAACTCCCAGAGCTAACCGATTTTTGGCAACTAGCATCGCAGGATAGCGATCTAGCTTGGTTGGATTTTATCATGAATGATGAGGTGCTTCTTGACGATCCTGAAAATCAAAGAGTAGAGCTCTCTGTGTGGTTTGATAGTTTTATCTGCCCGCTGCCTAGCAGTGCTAAAGATGTGTTTGCCATTATTGGGCAGCGTTTAACAAGCTTGGGTTTTAGTGACACGCCTTACCATGCAGAGCAAGTACAAAGGGTGAGTTTAACCCCCATGTTAACAATCGACTTTATGGCTGAAATGGGCTTTAATATTGATGAGCCGGTGTATGCCTACCAATATGACTTGCTCTGTAGCGCCGATTTTGTGGGTACCGACCAGTGCCAATTACAGTATAAGGTGTTGTTAATCGATACCGCCAAGCCAGAGCCTTATGTGCTTTTGGTGGAGTCCCTTCCATACGAAATAGGATGTCGAAAAACCAGCGGGTATTACGCAATAAACGCTATTTATTGGATGCCTTACGCGAAGAAGACGGCTTGCCTTTTTATCGGCATTATAATTTCGCCCAAGATCCTGTTTGGCCTAAAACCATTCCGCCAGCAGCAAAGCATTACCCTGACTACCGCACATTGATGGCGATACCTTTCAAGGATGCAACTTACCTCCCTTTTAAACAAGGTCGGTTTGGTTTACTACTAGGAATGGATGAGTTTGCCCAGGTTGAGGGTCAGTCTTATACAGACTGGTTGAGTGGAAAAGACTAATCGATATTTAGGATTAATCATCAGCGGCTTTCGGGCCGCTTTTTTTATTCTTTGCATTAGTGAACATAACATCACGCAGTTGTGAAAGGGGACGGGTTAAATTCAGCGTATTAAGTGCGCTTGATGTTACAAAATCTCATTCACAGAAAAACCTATAAACGTAGAATGATTGGCTAGTTTATGCTGTCAAAGTGAGGAGTAAAGCCTGATATGGCCTTGCTATCAACAGCTTTAATCCCTATGATCAGCACGTTTTTAAATTGATTGTTATATTAGATAGAGAGCCCCCATGTTGACTTATCCGTTGTCAGGCAGTTCATCAGAGTTGGTATTAAATGTACTAACCATGGTGTTAACCCGAGGAAAACCATTAGATAGAGCCTATTCAGAGCATTTTTCTGGTTTAACCCTTAACCCATCAGAGCAAGCACGGATCACGCAAGTCACTGGCGATATTTTACGTCGCTTAAACTTATATTGTTTTCTGGTTGATATTAAACCGGAAGAGTTTGATCGTTTAGGATCTAAATTACTCAATGGTTGGCATGTTTTTCATGGCTTAGATTTACCTAAAATGCAGTATTCATTGCAAATTGAGCAGGCGGCATTTAGTGCTAATCTTGAACAAGCAAAAACAGACCCTGTGCTATGGGATGGCTGTCCAGAATGGTTAGAAATCATAGGTCAAGCACAGTTAGGTGATAAATGGCCCGCTGAACGTGCAGCACTAGCAGAGCAGCCAAAGCGTTATTTACGCGTGAATGAACTGAAATGTAATCGCGAATCCCTTATTGAAAGACTTAAAAAAGAAGGCGTAACTGCCGTAGTGGTAAGTGATGTTGCTTCTGCTATTGAGGTTACATCAGACTCAGCACTATTTCGAACCGATGCATTTAAAGACGGCTGGTTTGAACAGCAAGATGCGGGTTCACAATTGGTTGCTGACGCTGTGGGTGCCAAACCAGGAATGCGGGTTGTCGATGCTTGTGCGGGTGCGGGTGGTAAAACCTTACATATTGCAGCACAAATGCAAGGTAAAGGTCGTTTGCTTGCGATGGATGTTGAGCAATGGAAACTCGATAACCTTAAAACTCGGGCTAAACGCGCTGGCGCACATAATGTTGAAACGCGGATTATCGCTAGCTCTAAAACCATTAAACGTCTGAAATTATCGGCCGATCGAGTGTTATTAGATGTGCCTTGTTCGGGACTTGGGGTGTTAAAACGTAATCCTGATTCTAAATGGCGTGATACGCCGGAGCGTTTGCCGGTGCTGGTTGAATTGCAAAAGCATATTTTGCAGAGTTACTGCCGTATGGTCAAAGTTGGCGGAATGCTCATTTATGCGACATGCTCTATTATGCCAGAAGAAAACCGTCATCAAATCGATGCGTTTCTCGCTGAAAACCCGCAGTTTACGCTTATCGAGGATGAAAACATCTTGGTTTCAGAACGTGGATTTGATGGTTTCTATTTAGCTAAAATGGAACGTATAGCTGAATAGTTATTCATGGCTATTGATTTTTAGAGTCATCATATTGATGGTAGATAACAAAAAACAGTGCAAATCTTCTGCACTGTTTTTTTTTATGGATAATTATTTACTGATAAAAGGCACTTTTTTAACAAATTCATAATAAATCGTTGATAAAGTTCTTATAAATGCATAATCTAATAGTTACATTAGAAAATGTATTTTTAAGCATTTGCCGTGATGATGGAGCGTTATGGATATAGGGACAGATATTAATCACTTCATGGAAGAGATCAACCAACATTCTTTTCGTGAATCAAGTGTTGAACGCTACAGTACAATACTTGATATGGTATTGCAGGGCCTTCCGTTAGGCGAAATACTTCATGACTTAGTCTTGTTGATTGAAGCACAAAAAATAGGAACTCGGGCATCAGTACTTTTACTCAGTGATGACGGTAAACGGCTATTATCGGGTGCGGCTCCTAATCTTCCTGAAGAATATAATAATGCTATAAATGGCATCGAAATTGGTCCCAATATTGGTTCTTGTGGGGCTGCAGCATTTACGTGTGAAAGTGTCATTGTTGAAGATATCGAGCATCATCCTAATTGGAAAGATTATAAAGCATTACTATTAAAAGCGGGATTGAAAGCGTGTTGGTCTGAGCCTATAAAAGACAGTAATCAAAAGGTATTGGGCACTTTCGCCATGTACTATGACACGGTTAAATCGCCATCAGAGCAAGATTTATACCTAATACAAGAAGCGGCACGTTTGGCAAGTTTAGCCATTGATCGAAGTCGTGGAATGTACATTGAACGGTTAAGTCGGCAAATTTTTAACAGCCTGCCCATCGCGCTTGTGATCACCACTGAAGACAACTCAGTCTTATCCGTTAATCCCATTTTTAAATCGCTAACATCTACCTATTATTCAAACCTGAAACTCTTTGATGTTCATCGTTTTTTAAGCCATTCTCAGCATCATGTGGTTGCTGATTTATTTGAAAATTTAAACCGAGGGCAGGCTTGGCAAGGGGAGTTGAAAGGCCTTAAAAGCGATAATGATATTATTGATATTGCTCTTACCGTGACGGTTATTAGAGATAGCTTTACTCAACAAAATTGTTTCGCATGGCTGATTACTGATATTTCAGCTCGTAAAAATGCTGAAAAATTAATTAATTTTCAAACAAACTATGATCAATTGACCGGATTATCTAATCGAAAGTATTTATTCAATACGTTACAAACCATGATAGATTCAAATAACAACGTAAATGGTTGTAAGCAAGAATTTAATTTAATGTTGATGGACATCGATCATTTTAAGCAAATTAACGACACGATCGGACATGATAACGGTGATCTGGTACTAAAATTTGTGGCCCAGCGTTTATTGAGTGTTATCCCCGAGAATGTTCTCATTGCACGTATTGCGGCCGATGAATTTGCCTTAGTTTTGCCAGGTAAAATGTCTACAGAGTCATTGATTAGCTTGTTTAATAATCTAACTGATGAACTGAAAAAACATTTTATTGTTGGTAGTCAAGATATGATGCTATCAATGAGTACTGGTCTCGCTCGATTTCCTTATGATGCAGATAATGTTGAACAAATATTAAATTGCGCTACTCAAGCCATGTATAATGCTAAAGCCCAAGGGCGTAATTGCCTGCAGTTTTTTAATCAGCAAATACAAAAAGATGCAGAACGAAATGCTGAACTTCACTTATACCTCAAAACGGCACTAAGCCAAGATGAATTCGAGCTATATTATCAACCGATTGTGAATCCATTTAGTGGTCAAATCATTAAAGCGGAAGTATTATTGCGTTGGGTACATGATGGTCAATTTATTTCGCCAGATGAATTTATTCCTATTGCTGAAGAGTCCGGCCTCATTGTTCAAATCGGTGAATGGGTTAGAATGCAAGCGCTTACCACTGTCGTGGCATTGCAAAAACGTCATCTTGCCATTCCACTATCCATTAATGTTTCTACCATAGAATTTTGGACCCCGGATTTACAGCAGCGGTTTTTAGCCTATTTTGATGTGATACAACAAAAGCTTGGTTTGGATGAGTTTCCTTACTCATTGATTACCCTTGAAATAACTGAATCATTAATGATGAAGCAGCAAGAGACTATTAATCAATTACTGACTGAGCTTAGACATCGGGGTATGCAAATTTCAGTCGACGACTTTGGTACGGGGTATTCCTCATTATCTTATTTGGCCAATTTCCCAGTGGATCAAATAAAAATTGATAAATCATTTATTCAAAAAATATCATCGGGTCCGCGTCATAAAGCACTCATTGAAGCGATTGTTAGCATGAGCCGGGCGTTAGACCTGGCGATTGTCGTCGAAGGGGTCGAAACCCAAGTTGAGCTTGATTATATTAAGCAACAAGATATTGAAGCGGTACAAGGTTATTACTTTTATAAACCTATGCCACAAGAAGCCTTTTTTGATTTGTTAGCCAAGTAATCTGAATTGATTCCAGCATCATAATCATCGGATAAAACCTCAACCGCCTTGAACAGAAGGGGGTGAAGTTATAGATTAAATCCATATTGATAAGGTTAGTCTTGGAGATAAAAAATGCCGCATTGGTTAATGCGGCATTTTTATTGAATTAAGTAAACTTAGTTAAGCATACTTTTTGGTTCAGTGAACTGAAGGTTTAATGCTTCAGCCACTTCTTTACAAACCAATTTACCGTGGATAACATTTAAGCCGTTTAATAAATGTTTGTCATTTAATAATGCTTGTTTGTAACCTTGGTTGGCTAACTTAATAATGTAAGGAAGGGTTGCGTTGTTCAATGCAAACGTAGAAGTACGTGCAACCGCGCCAGGCATGTTAGCCACGCAATAATGGACAACATCATCAACAATGTAAGTTGGATCTTGGTGAGTGGTTGCGTGTGATGTTTCTACACAGCCACCTTGGTCAATAGCGACGTCAACAATTGCACTACCAGGTTTCATACGCTTGACCATGTCTTTAGTGATTAATTTTGGCGCCGCAGCACCCGGTACTAATACACCACCAATTACAAGATCAGCTTCTAAAACATGACGTTCTATCGCATCAGCTGTTGAGTAAACCGCTTTAACCGCAGAACCAAACTGAATATTTAAACGACGTAAAGCATCGATGCTGCGATCTAATACCACCACATCAGCACCCATACCAACGGCCATTTGCGCAGCGTTAGTACCGACCATACCGCCGCCGATAATGACCACTTTTGCTGGTTCAACACCAGGCACACCGCCTAACAGCATGCCTCGGCCACCCAATGATTTCTCAAGCGCGCGAGCTCCAGCTTGAATTGACATACGACCAGCCACTTCTGACATTGGTGCGAGTAAAGGTAAGCCGCCACGATCATCGGTTACGGTTTCGTAAGCAATACAAACAGCACCGCTGGTCATTAGCTCTTCTGTTTGTGGTAAATCAGGTGCAAGGTGAAGGTAAGTAAACAAAATCTGGTCGTGACGTAGCATTGCACGTTCAACTGTTTGTGGCTCTTTTACTTTTACAATCATGTCTGATTTAGCAAACACTTCAGCTGCAGTAGCTAAAATCGAGGCGCCTGCATCAGTATAGTCTTGATCGGTAAATCCAATACCAACGCCCGCATCTGATTGAACAAAAACATCGTGACCTTTTATTGTTAATTCGCGTACGCTTGAAGGTACCATGCCTACACGGTATTCGTGGTTTTTGATTTCTGTTGGAACACCAATAATCATCTTTGAGCCTCGATTGACATAAAACCCACGTTAAGTGGGTTTAGTTGTTATTAATTGTGACCTGAACGTGCTTATTCCAGGGGACTCTAGTATAGTGCTGCTTAAGCAGATTATGCTGCTGAAGTTGCTCCTTTAATAGATATAAATATTGTTTTAAGGACAAAACAAGGTTAAATATATGGTAAATAGTAAAAGCTTTTCAGTGAATGATTTAGACCGTATTGATCGCAATATATTAAATGAACTTCAACTGGATGGTCGCATTTCAAATGTTGAGCTATCAAAACGAGTAGGGTTAAGTCCTACACCCTGTTTGGAAAGAGTTAAAAGGCTTGAAAAACAGGGGTTTATAAATGGGTATACCGCATTGGTGAATCCGCATTTTCTCGGTGCGTCTTTATTAGTGTTTGTTGAGATCACCCTTAATCGTGATACTCCAGATATTTTTGACCGTTTTAATCGTGCAGTACAATTACTTGATGATATTCAAGAGTGCCATTTAGTCTCTGGTGATTTTGACTACTTATTAAAGACTCGTGTGTCAGATATGTCTGCATATAGACGATTATTAGGTGAAACCTTATTGAAACTGCCATCAATATCAGATACTCGTACTTATGTCGTCATGGAAGAAGTGAAGCAAACCAATAAAGTTGCACTGTACAACTTAGGTTAAATAGTAGCGTTTCATTTGCAGCCAAATCTTTAGCGTCTCAGTGATAAATCTGTCGTCACTTATGGGGGGTGAACGTCACCCTTGATATTCAACTTACACATTTTCGAATATAAAATCATCAACTTGAGACTAAACCCCATCGCTTTTCAGTTTCAGGATTAATTCGGCATTACAATCGATTGAGCTTGATTCAATCAAGGTGCATAATCACTGCAAATACAGTGATATTCTGTTATCTTAACCCTTATTTTTCACTTTTTATGGAAGCTTTCGTTTGACTCAGGAAAATAGTCTAAAAACACTCAGCGGTCTTCAACGATTGCTCGAAGGTGGCCTTATTTTATGTTGCATGGTTGCAACATATATTCTATTGGCGTTATCCAGTTTCAATCCAAGTGACCCAGGCTGGAGCCAGTCGCATTTTCAAGGTGAAATTCATAACTGGACCGGCGCTGTCGGAGCTTGGACTGCGGACGTGTTGTTTTATTTTTTTGGGTTCATCGCCTTTTTAATTCCTATTATGATTGCCACCACAGGTTGGTTTATTTTTAATCGTGCCCATCGATTGTTCGAAATAGATTATTTTTCAGTTGGACTAAGAATTATCGGGTTTATTTTGATGCTGCTGGCTTTGGCTGCACTGGTCAGTATGAATGCCGACGATATGTTTGTGTTTTCCGCTGGTGGCGTTGCTGGTGATGTGATTGGTCAAGCCATGCTGCCGTACTTTAATAAGCTAGGTACCACATTGCTATTGATGTGTTTTATTGGTGCCGGTTTCACCTTAGCAACAGGGATTAGTTGGTTGACTATTATTGAGTTAACCGGATTAGGTTCTATTTGGTGCGCAAAGAAATTATGGACACTGCCTCGATTATTAAAACGTGAACGTGAGACCGAAGATACTAAAGGTTTTATGTCATTAGTTGATAAGTTTACCCAACGTCGCAATGAAATTGATCAACAAAATGATCCATCACAGGATCAACCAAAGAAGTCTATCCCAGCACCTATTCACGTTAAGCCAGCAGCAGTGAGTCCACCTGTTGTTGAAAAGAAACGCAGCTTTTTTAGTCGTAAGGCTAAACCCACTGAAGATATTACCGTGTCAGACATTGATGATGAAGATCTTGATATTGATGTTCGACAAGAACCGTCGATGCAAGTCGATAATGACGATACTCATTTTGCTCCTTGGGTAGCGACTAAAGATGATATTGACTTCAACATTGATGATGAAGTCAATAACCTGAATATGGAGGATGAGCCATCTAAGGAAGTCGCTAATAAGCCTCATTCGGCAGCGGCATTAGTCGCACAACAAAAACCGAAAAAAGAAGCTAAAATTGTTGATGGCGTCGTGATGATTGATGGTCAAGGGCCTCAGCAAACTCGTCAAAAAATGGATCCTTTACCGAGTATTACCTTACTCGACGTCCCTGATCGTAAGAAAAATCCAATCAGTGAAGCAGAATTACAACAAGTAGCACGATTGGTTGAAATAAAACTGGCCGATTTTAACATCATCGCTAATGTAGTGGGGGTTTATCCAGGCCCTGTGATCACTCGCTTTGAACTTGAATTAGCTCCAGGGGTTAAAGCGTCTAAAATTACCAATCTATCAAAAGATTTAGCCCGTTCACTATTATCGGAAAACGTGCGTGTTGTGGAAGTTATTCCAGGCAAAGCTTACGTAGGTTTAGAGTTACCTAATAAATTCCGTGAAACCGTATTTATGCGTGATGTACTTGATTCTGAGGTCTTTAAAAATAGCAAATCGACATTGTCTATGGTGTTAGGTCAAGACATTGCTGGCGAGCCGGTTGTGGTTGATTTAGGCAAGATGCCTCATCTATTGGTTGCAGGAACCACAGGTTCTGGTAAGTCAGTAGGTGTGAATGCGATGATCACCAGTTT
Organism: Shewanella sp. S1-49-MNA-CIBAN-0167; assembly: GCF_040310145.1. Taxonomy (NCBI): domain Bacteria; kingdom Pseudomonadati; phylum Pseudomonadota; class Gammaproteobacteria; order Alteromonadales; family Shewanellaceae; genus Shewanella; species Shewanella sp. S1-49-MNA-CIBAN-0167. Next base: position 86,239 of record NZ_JBEOPO010000019.1, read on the forward strand.
ATTGTATAAATCGGGCCCAGATGATGTCCGCTTTATTATGATTGATCCTAAAATGCTCGAATTGTCAGTATATGAAGGTATTCCGCATTTACTCTGTGAAGTGGTTACCGACATGAAGGAAGCGGCTAATGCATTGCGTTGGTGTGTGGGTGAAATGGAACGTCGTTACAAGTTAATGTCAGCATTAGGTGTGCGTAACCTTAAAGGTTACAACATCAAAATTAAAGATGCGGCGGCAAAAGGGGAGTACATTCCCGATCCATTATGGAAGTCATCTGGAAGTATGCAGGACGAGGCGCCACCGTTAGAAAAGCTGCCCTCTATTGTGGTGGTGGTCGATGAATTTGCTGACATGATCATGATTGTCGGTAAAAAAGTAGAAGAACTGATAGCGCGTATTGCGCAAAAGGCTCGTGCTGCAGGGATCCATTTAATTTTAGCGACACAGCGTCCATCAGTTGATGTGATCACCGGCTTGATTAAAGCTAACATTCCGACCCGTATAGCCTTCCAAGTATCATCACGTATTGACTCTCGTACCATTCTTGATCAACAGGGTGCAGAAACCCTCTTAGGCATGGGTGATATGTTATATTTACCGCCAGGAACGGGGTTGCCAAATCGGGTTCACGGTGCATTTATTGATGACCATGAAGTACATAAAGTGGTTGCCGACTGGTGTGCTCGTGGTAAGCCGCAATATATTGAAGAAATTCTTAATGGCGCCACTGATGGTGAGCAAGTATTGTTACCCGGTGAAACCTCAGATAGTGAAGAAGAGCTCGATGCATTATATGATGATGCGGTGGCATTTGTGACCGAAACACGCCGAGGTTCTATTTCGAGCGTACAACGTAAATTTAAAATTGGTTACAACCGCGCCGCCCGGATTATTGAAATGATGGAAGGACAAGGTATTGTGACGGCTCAAGGCCACAACGGTAATCGTGAAGTGTTGGCTCCGCCGCCACCAAGAACATAATAGGAATGATGATGAATAAACGTTTTATAGTATTAAGCCTATTATTGACAACGAGCTTAAGTTGCTTTGCCGCGATGGCAGATGACGCAACCCAATTACGCGAAAAGCTATCTAATATTGATAGCTTGCATGCGACATTTTCCCAGCAAGTGACCGACATTAACAATAAACCAATCCAAAGTGGAAGCGGCGTGTTTGCGCTTGCGTACCCTAATCAATTTTACTGGCATTTAACTGAGCCTGATGATTCACTGATTGTGGCCGATGGTGTTAACTTGTGGATTTATAATCCCTTTGCTGAAGAAGTCACAGTAATGGATGTTGCTCAAGCGGTTGATGCATCACCTATGGCCTTGTTGGTTCATCGAGATGAAGCCACATGGGCTAAATATTCAGTCACCAAGCGTGCCGTTAACGCTAAAGCAAGTTGTTTTGATATCCAACCTAAAAAACTCAACAGTAATGTTGTCGCCGTAAGTGTGTGTTTTGAAGCGAGTCAATTAGTTAAATTTAACTTAACTGACGAGCAAGGTAATCTAAGCCAATTTGCATTGACTCAGCAACGCACGGTGAAACCTGATGAAGCCAATATATTTGAGTTTGCCGTGCCCGATAACGTTGATATAGACGATCAACGTTTAAAGCAAACTAACTAAGTTATTTGATGGCTAATTTAGGTTTTGATTTTTCCCCAGACTTTCGCCCCTTGGCAGCTCGTATGCGTCCAAGGGAAATTAGCGAATATATTGGTCAGGCACATTTATTAGGTGAAGGTCAGCCTCTGCGTAGGGCGTTAGAGGCTAACCGAGCTCATTCGATGCTACTGTGGGGGCCGCCTGGTACAGGCAAAACCACCTTAGCAGAGTTAATTGCCCATTATGCCAACGCCCATGTTGAACGTATTTCTGCGGTGACATCGGGCGTAAAGGATATCCGGGCCGCCATAGAGCAAGCCAAGGCTATCGCCCAAAGCCGCGGTCAACGTACCTTATTGTTTGTCGATGAAGTCCACCGGTTTAATAAAAGCCAGCAAGATGCATTTTTACCTTTTATTGAAGACGGTACGGTCATTTTTATTGGCGCCACCACCGAAAACCCCTCATTTGAAATCAATAATGCCTTATTATCCCGGGCGCGGGTTTACCTGATTAATCGTCTCACACCAGACGAAATAAGTTTGATTGTTACCCAAGCATTAACCGATGAAGAACGGGGTTTGGGCAAACGCCAGTTAACATTACCTGCAGATGTGGCCAAGCAATTAGCCGACATTAGTGATGGCGATGCACGAAAAGCCCTTAATTTACTTGAGCTAATGAGTGATTTAGTCAGTGATGGTGGCGCATTTACCACCGACATGCTCACTCAAGTCGCGGGGCATCAAGCTGCGGGTTACGATAAAAATGGCGATCAATTTTACGATTTAATTTCTGCAGTGCATAAGTCGGTGCGAGGATCATCTCCCGATGCCGCTTTGTATTGGTATTGCCGCATTTTAGAAGGTGGCGGCGATGCCTTGTATGTTGCACGACGTTTATTAGCCATTGCTTCTGAAGACATTGGTAACGCCGATCCTGTCGCCATGACCGTTGCACTTAATGCATGGGATTGTTACCACCGTATTGGGCCCGCTGAAGGTGAGCGCGCCATTGCTCAGGCGGTGTTGTATTTAGCTAGTGCGCCTAAAAGTAATGCTGTTTATAGCGCATTTAACGCTGCGCGTGAGTTAGCTAAGCAAACTGGACACGAGCCTGTGCCGAACCACCTTCGCAATGCCCCGACCAAATTGATGAAAGAAATCGGCTTTGGCAAAGAATACCGTTATGCTCATAATGAACCGGGTGCTTATGCTGCTGGGGAGAATTACTTTCCTGAATCATTGCAACATAGCCAATTTTATCAGCCTACTAATAGAGGTTTTGAAAAACGCATTCAAGATAAATTAGCGCAGTTAAACCAACTTGATCAACAAAGCGAGGACAAACGCTATGACTAATGTGTTCTTGGTGGCACTAGGTGGGTCAATTGGTGCAGTTTTACGCTATCTTCTGTCAATTTTTATGATCCAGCTATTTGGAAGCAGTTTTCCTTTTGGTACACTGTTAGTCAATCTATTGGGATCGTTTTTAATGGGCGCCGTTTATGCGATGGGGCAATTAAGTCATATTAGCCCTGAAATTAAAGCGCTTATTGGCATTGGCCTATTGGGCGCGTTAACGACGTTTTCGACTTTCTCGAATGAAACCTTACTGCTGCTGCAAGAAGGCTTATGGCATAAAGCTATTTTAAATGTGTTGTTGAATGTCTCCTTATGTCTATTTATGGTGTATTTAGGTCAACAACTTATATTTTCTCGCGTTTAACTAAAAAGAACTGACAACATGCTAGATCCAAAATTTTTGCGTAATGAACTGGACATCACCGCCGAGCGTTTAGCCACTCGTGGCTTTATTCTTGAAGTCGATAATTTGACCAAGCTTGAAGAAAAGCGTAAATCGCTTCAAGTGGCTACCGAAGACTTACAAGCCTCGCGTAATGCGATATCGAAGTCGATTGGTCAAGCTAAAGCGCGCGGCGAAGACACCAGTTCCATTATGGCGCAAGTGGGTGATTTAGGTGCGCAGTTAGATGCAAAGAAGGCTGAGCTTGCTGAGTTGTTGCAACAGATCAATAGCATCGCCATGAGCATGCCAAATTTGCCAGACGAATCGGCTCCCGTGGGTGCTGATGAAAATGACAATGTAGAAGTACGCCGGTGGGGTACCCCAAAAGTATTCGATTTCGAAGTCAAAGATCATCTTGATTTAGGTGAAGCGTTAGGTGGATTAGATTTTAAAAGTGCGGTAAAAATTACCGGTTCACGTTTTATTATTATGCGTGGCCAAATTGCCCGTTTAAATCGTGCTTTAGGTCAGTTTATGCTAGACCTACACACCACTGAACACGGCTATACCGAAACATATGTACCGCTATTGGTTAATGAAGACAGTTTATTAGGTACAGGTCAGTTACCTAAATTTGGTGAAGATTTATTCCACACTAAACCGGCCACAGAAGAAGGCCAAGGTTTATCTCTTATCCCCACTGCAGAAGTGCCATTAACCAACTATGTGCGCGACATGATTGTGGATGAAAGTGAACTGCCGATGAAAATGACCGCATTAACCTCATGTTTCAGAAGTGAAGCTGGCTCTTACGGCCGTGATACCCGCGGATTAATCCGTCAGCATCAATTCGACAAAGTAGAATTAGTGCAAATTGTTCATCCAGATAATTCAATGCAAGCGCTTGACGAAATCACCGCAAATGCTGAAAAAGTATTACAGTTACTAGCATTACCGTACCGCACCATGGTGTTATGTACTGGTGATATGGGCTTTGGTTCAAGCAAAACCTTTGATATTGAAGTCTGGTTACCGGCGCAAAATACTTACCGTGAAATTTCATCTTGCTCGAACATGAAAGATTTCCAAGCCCGTAGAATGCAAGCCAGGTACCGTAGCAAAGTCGATAACAAACCGGCTTTATTGCACACCTTAAATGGCTCAGGTTTGGCGGTTGGTCGTACGTTAGTGGCCGTGCTTGAAAACTATCAAAATCAAGATGGCACCATCACAATACCTGAAGTATTACGTCCATACATGGGTGGCTTAAGCGTGATTGGTTAATATCACTTTTCCCTAGCCGTACTCAATCTTAGGCGCGGCTAGGATTTTAATCATTAGTCTTGTACAAGATAGAGCTTAGACATTCATCTTCTAAAAAGACCTGTATGTTTTTGCGCGTTGAGTGACCCCGCAATCCGTAAACCGAGTTAACGGCGTTACTGTATCGCAGCACATATTTTACTCCTACATTGTATTGGAAATTGTGTCACTCAGTTTGAGTTGGTCACATATTTATAAGGGTTGGTACAACCAGCAATGGGTTCAAGTCGGCGTGATAATCGTAGGCTTATCTATTTATCAGTTATCTTCTTTTTTATTTTGTTGGTAATTGTTGAACTAGCTCAAGCAGTATTTATAGTGATAGAAAATATATTTCCAAAATAACCTCAGTTAAGGTTAGCCATTTAAAAAGCCCGCTTAAGATGACTTAAGCGGGCTTTTTTGTAAGCCTTTTCTGCTATAAACATTTTGCCGGTTTTGGCAAACCGGCAATTTTTGTTGCTTGTTTTGCGGGACCAATCGGGAACAAGGTATACAAATATTTAGAGTTACCTTTATCCGCGCCTAAACGTTGGCCAATAGCTTTAACTAATACTCGAATGGCTGGACTGGTTTTGTACTCAAGATAAAAATCACGTACAAAACGGATCACTTCCCAGTGTTGTTCGGTCAACTCAATATTCTCAGTGGCAGCAATAACAACAGCCATGGATTCTTGCCAGTCATTGATGTTGTTTAAATAGCCTTGATGATCGGTTTCAATTTGCTGACCATTAAATTCAAAAAAATTTACCACGTGATGACCTTATCGTGTAACAAAGATTGTTCAACAAATTGTGAATAATCAATAATATCAAAAGAGCTTGCAGTCTTATTCGCTAACATCATCAAGCGTTCAAATAAGCCTCTTGCTACAAGATCATCTTGCAGCACAAACAGCTTAATGTTTGCTAAACGTTGTTGCCACTGGGTTTGTAACAAACAATTCACCGCATCGCTAGACAATAAAATACTGTCAGTAGGGTGAATATACCGCAAGCAAGTATTTAAGGCATCGTCACTCATTGTTGATGTTTGGATATGATGTAATATCAAAATACTAACACCTCATCAGCCGCTTGCAGGGTTTTGGTGATCACCTCTGGAGTTGCCACTGTGGCCGCAATACTAAAGTCATTGGGGTGTACTCCTAATGTGGTCATTGATTCAGCACAAACCAATACGGTATCAATATCGTAAAGAGAAAGCGCTTTAAACGCCGACACATAATCTTTAGAGCCTGCTTGTTCGGGGGTTTGGCCTGCCAGTAAATGTAATACCGCTTCATTGGTAAATACCAGACTCACTTGTTGCTCAAAGCTTGCGCTGAGCATGGCAAAATCTAACCCTTCACGGGTACTTGTGGTGCCAAAAGGGGCATGCCTAAAAATAATCACCAGTGATTTCATTGTCTATTCCACTAATACCTTAAAAACTAATTAATCTATCTGCTTGCTCAATACCCACCACTAATTCACCTAAACCGCCCATGGTAAATGCGTCGCTGCTATTCCATTGTGGTTTACCATTTTCCGTCGCATCTTGTTGCGATAATACGCCACGCCGCAGAGCTGCAGAGACACAATTGGTCAGCGGTATCGTATGTTTTAATGACAATGATTGCCAATTGGAATGCATATCAATTTCGTCAGAAGCAGGACAGGTGAGGGCATTACTGTTAGTTACGCCATCTTGATAGAAAAAGACATTAATGATTTGATGGCCATTGGCTAATGCGCTTTGGCAAAATGCTAATGCACGAAAGCTGGCCGTAGAGCCATAAACGCTTCCATTTACTTGAATGATGAATTTGCTCATGATAAAAAAAATGACCCTAATGTAGGGTCATTTTAACGTAATTTGCTAGTGAACTCTATCGACGATTAGTCGTCGCTGCCAATACCCATTAAATGTAGTAGGCTTATGAACAAGTTCAAAAAATCTAAGTACAATGAAATAGTCGCCCGAACGTAGTTTGTTTCGCCGCCATTCACGATACGACTGGTGTCATAAAGAATGAAACCGGTCATTAGCAACGCAATACCTGCGTTCATTGCCATAAATAATATTGAGCTACCGACGAATATATTAATGACCATCGCACCGATCATCACTAATAAACCCGCAAATAAGAAGCCGCGCATAAATGAAAAGTCTTTCTTCGTGGTTAACGCATATGCCGAAAGCGACACGAAAATGATAGAGGTTAAGCCTAGTGCCTGCATAATTAAGCCAGGACCATTTGCCATTCCGGCATAATGATTAAGAATGTAACCTAGTGAAGCACCTTGCATACCCGTAAAAGCAAACACCCAAAAAATACCTGCAGAACTGTCAGCTTTTTTGAGTGTTACAAATAACAATACCAAGCTACCAAGCGATAAGCCTATTGACATCATTGGGCCAAGGTTTATCGCCATGGCAAAACCAGCAGTGACAGCAGAGAATGCTAATGTCATCGCCAGAAGCATGTAGGTGTTTTTTAACAGTTTATTGACATCAGTAGTCGATAGACTGGGTGATATAACTGATTGTTGATTCATTATCGTCTCCAGGTGTTAACTCAATGATTCGCTCTACGAGAAAAAATATTTCTCACTCTGAAGCTAAATCTATTTGTATAGCGTAAGCAATGTATATTAAACCAAAATTAATTCATAACTAACATCATCTTAATAGTTGCTAATTTAACATATACGGTTTGATAAGTAATGCTATTACAAAAAACATATTTGGCGTAACAGGATTAACTAAGCCATTCTTTTTTTAGTTTTTCGGTATCACCTAGGTGATCTAATACCCACTGCATTGCTGGGCTCATGTTGGCATTATTCCAGGCTAAACAGCAGGCTGTGTCTTGCTTTGGTGTGGCGAGTTGTTTTTCTATGAGCGCGCCGGCTTTAATAAAGATATCGGCCAAATGGTATGGCATATATCCCACGCCTAAGCCTTCTCTAAAACAATTAATCGCTCTGATCCAATCAGGTACCACAATTCTGCGCTGATTATTCAGCAACCAATTAGGTCGATGGGCAATATTATGGGCGGTATCTTGCAGGCAAATTGACGGATATTGCAATAACTCTTCATCGGTTAATGCATGCTCTGCGATAGCTAAAGGGTGGTTTTTACCGACTAAAAAAGACCACTCAATCATCCCCATATGGCGGGACTTAAATGTACCACCAACAGGAATGCTTGACGTTGCACCAATGGCGATATCGCTTTTGCCGCTGGACAAAGCCTCCCACACTCCATTATAGACTTCTAAGCGGATAATCAATTCTATGTCGGTAAAGTGGCGATAAAAATCAGCAATTAAGCCACTGATTTTGTCAGCACGCACCATATTGTCAATCGCAATAGATAACGAAGGGCGCCATCCATTAGCCACTTTTTGTGTATCACGTTTAATATTATTAAGCTTGGTCATAATGTCACGCGACTGGGCCACAAAATGTTCACCAGCGGGCGTCAAACTGACACTGCGATGGTGACGCTCAAACAATATTACCCCTAAGTCATCTTCAATTTGTTTAATTGCATAACTCACCGCAGACGGCACTTTATTCAATTTATTGGCTGCGGCGGTAAAACTACCCACACGGGCCACGATATCTATCATCTCGAATGCTTGTTCTGAAAGCATCTCGCTATCCTTGGCATTGGCAAAATTACTAGCAGTAAAGGTAAACATTAACCCTAATCAAATCAAGCAAAGTTGCCGTTATCGGCTGTTTAATCATGTTTTCGCTTAGCCCATTGTTATATTCGCAGCTTAATAGCCGATAGCGCAGTCGCGTGCTTTTGGTGTTGAGTGAGTCAATACCATTGAGTAATATTAGCTGCGCAATACATTTTGAATCACCGAACAGCAGATGATAAGTTAATTTGTGTGTTTAATAGACACTTAACGGGTTATTTGCAATTTACCCTTTACACCAAAGGGTCATTATCATATTATTCGCCCGCTCGGAGGGATGGCAGAGTGGTCGAATGCACCGGTCTTGAAAACCGGCAACGGTTTATCCCGTTCTAGGGTTCAAATCCCTATCCCTCCGCCACATTCTAAAGTGAAAAAGCCATTGATAATCAATGGCTTTTTTGCTTTCTAGCATTTGAAAAATCATATTCTCAGACCCAAAACGGATGACTGAGACATATGTACCTATTCAGAGCCACAAATTGTACCTATTACACCCGCATGGTGTTACCTGCTTCTCTACGTGATAAAGGCTTCGCTGCCGACATCAAAGTATCTTTGCTAACTAAACAGCGCTCAATCGCTATTGGCCGTAATCTTGTGGTTGCGGGTATCTTACGACCATTAATCAGCAGCTTAACGCCACAATCACAGCCAGATGCATTTCAAGCACACGTTAATCAATTGATTAATGATGCCCGTGCAGGCTTTGTTGGGGCAACAGAAACGCTTGATGATAACGCCAAACCAGTGCGGGAAATCATCCACTTTATTCCCACTCGGCCAACGCAATTAGCCCATAATAGTGCGACATATGACAATTATCCCTCATCAACAAAGTTGGCTTTGTCAAATAGTTCTGGTAGTAAAAATCAAACGAATTCAGTTGCTAACGTCACATTGTTGGATGCGTTAATTAAATTTATTGCGTCTAAACAAAAGCAGTCTGTCTCAGTGTTAACGGTAAAGCAGCTAAATCAACGTATAGGCCACTTTATTGAGCGAACCCACCTAGATGATGTATTTGACATAACCAGCGCTGAGGCGATGGAATACAAAGATTGCTTGCTCGAAGAAGGTCGAAGCCATAAAAGCAATAAAGACTACCTCGCGGCGGTGTCGCAGTTCTTTAAATGGTGCAAACTGATGCGCTACACCAGCGCTAACCCGTTTGATGAAGTGAAACTGTCAAAGCCAAGTAATCAAGCTGGGCATGATTTAGCGCGTCAGCGCTGGCAACCAGAGCAACTAAAACACGTACTGCAATCACAAGACTTTATCGATAAACAAGCTGACTTTAAATGGATAACGCTATTGATG